>JBCNPG010000464.1:0-3348 GCA_039593445.1 Pedobacter sp. | reverse complement strand
GGTGGACCGAGGAAACCAATTGGCAAAGCCAATACCACCATCGGGATCTGAAACTGCCCCGGAACGATCTGGAAAAAGGCATTTACTTTTGAACTGGGCACATAGCTGTTCATGTTATGGATGATCCAAACACCTTGGCCCAAATAATTGAGGATGAGCATAATTTTCACAAAAATCCAGCTGATGCGGATATTGTTCCGGCCACAATGGCCTAGATCTGAATATAAAGCCTCGGCTCCGGTTGTACAGAGAAAAACGCCACCTAAAATCACAAAAGCCTTTGGATGGCTAACCAGCAAATGAATGGCATGATAAGGGTTCAAAGCTGCAAAAATGCTCAGGTCTTTCACAATAAACGACATGCCCAGAATACCCAATACGGCAAACCATACAAACATAACCGGACCAAACAGCTTGCCTACCAAATTGGTGCCGAACTGTTGGATAACGAAAAGCACGGTTAAGATGGCGATCACAATGGGCATTACCTGAATATGCTCAAATTTATTGGTAAGTCCCTCAATGGCTGAAGTTACGGTAATACTTGGTGTAATGATCCCGTCTGCAAGCAGGGCACAGCCTCCCACAATAGCCGGGATAACCAGCCATTTTGCCTTTTTACGCACCAAAGAAAAAAGCGAAAAAATACCGCCCTCGCCCTTGTTATCAGCCCTGAGGGTTATAATTACGTACTTGATGGTAGTTTGTAAGGTAAGTGTCCAGATGATGCAAGAAAGCACGCCTAAAACAATGTCGGGCGTGATACCATTTGGGTTAGTTACCCGCCCATCCTTTATTCCCAAAACCGTAGTAAAAATGGCATTGAGGGTATACAGAGGTGAAGTACCGATATCGCCAAAAACAATTCCCAAACTAATCAAAACGCCACCTGCAGTAAGGGCATTCACATTTTTATGACTTGACACGTGCTAGATTTTTATGACTTGAATTTGCTAAAAATTGAGTTGCAAAATTAATTAAATAATTGTGATTAAGTCCATAATATTTTTCATCCACAGTTTGCTCAAAAAAAAGTCAAAAAAATTAAAAACAAGCAGGGTGTTAAATATTGTTAAATATTGATTTAATCCATAAAATGTTTGATTTCTTTGTTTAATTATTTATATTTTTGCCAGCAGTCAACATGAATTTAAAGTCAAAAATAGCGTTCTCCCTGAGCGTACTATGCGTATTTTGCATGGTCGTTTTATTGAGCAATGCTGCTTTTGCCCAAAAAATAGACACGATTGCCATTACGCTTAAGCCCAAGCCGAAAACAGTAAGCCGCCTGCCGGTAATCAAAGCCAACATCCAGCCCTACAAACCGCCTTTCAGCCTTTCAAGCACCAATACAACCACCAACGTAGCGGTCAAATCGAGCAAAGTGCTAACCGTGCTCAAGCTTTACCCCAACCCGGTAAACGAGCAGCTGAACATCAGCCTGCGCCTGGACCGCGAAAGCACCCTGTCCATTAAGATCACAGACCTTTTGGGCAACGACGTGCTGGTGCTGGCCAACGAACGCACCCCCGCGGGCGAACAGACCAAAACCTATACCATTCCGAACAAACTGAACGCAGGCATCTATTTTTTAAGGATTGTTGCCGGTGGAGAGCAGGTGGTTAAACGGATTTCGGTACTGTAATTCGCCATTTGTTTCTTATTTTTGTTTCATGAAGATTATTGCCATCGGCCGCAACTATGCTGCGCATGCCAAGGAATTGAACAATCCCATTCCGATCAAGCCCGTTATATTTTTAAAGCCCGATACGGCTGTTTTAAAAGACAACAAGCCTTTCTATATCCCCGATTTTTCGGCAGATATCCACTACGAACTCGAAGTGGTGCTCAAGATCTGCAAGGAAGGCAAGCATATTGCCGAAAAATTTGCCGCCAACTATTACGACGAAATTGGTTTGGGCATTGATTTTACGGCACGCGACATCCAAAGCGAACACAAGGAAAAAGGTTTGCCATGGGAATTGGCCAAAGCTTTCGATAACTCGGCCGCCATTAGCTCTTTTAGCCCAAAAGCCGAATTTGGCGATCCCTACCAATTACAGTTCGAACTGCAGGTGAACAAAGAAACACGCCAAAACGGAAACACTAGCAACCTGCTGTTTTCTTTCGAAAAAATCATTGCCTTTGTTTCACAATACATTACCCTTAAAAAAGGCGACCTCATTTTTACGGGCACGCCCGAAGGCGTTGGACAGGTAAAACAAGGCGACCACCTGGAAGCTTGGCTTCAAGGCAAACCCTTACTCAATTTCCACATTAAATAGTACAGATGCTTCCTTTGAAAAACTTTACCGGCTTGCAAAAGTCGCCAATAGCTTATTTAACCTGCTTATTCCTGCTCTTGGGCCTACAAACCAGGGCGCAGCAGGTTTTTAGCGGCAATGTTTATCCCTTAACCGATTTTAGGCAGCCGCTTGATATTGTACCACCTGCCTTGGCTGGCTCTTTTGGTGAACTGCGAGCCAACCACTTCCATTCGGGCATCGACTTCCGTACCAACCAACGCATCGGCTACCCGGTGTATGCTACCGCCGATGGTTACATTTCGAGGTTGCGTGTACAAAATAGCGGTTTTGGCCTGGCCTTATACATTGTGCATCCCAATGGCTTTACCTCTGTTTATGGACACTTGTCGCGCTTCAGCCCCAAAATTGCACAACAGGTCAAAACGATCCAATACAAAAACAAATCTTACGAAATAGACGAATTTCCCAATGCCGACTTGCTTCCGGTGCGCAAAGGCGAAATCATTGCCTATTCGGGCAATACCGGAAGTTCTGGTGGGCCGCACCTGCATTTCGAACTCCGCGACAGCAAGACCGAAGCCACCATTAACCCACAATTGCTTGGCATTGAAATACCCGACAACATTCCACCGGTTATTTATTCGATGTATGTATACCGTTTAAACGGAAAGCCTTTTAACGAGTTTACGCCCAAACAATACTTTCAGGTTGTGGGAGGCAATGGAAAATACAACCTCAACAAGGTAAGTACCATTCATTTAAGTGGCGAGGTGGGCTTCGGCATCATCACCACCGATAAGCACAACGGGCTCTCGGGTCTTAACGGTGTGTATTCCATCCAATTGGAGCTCGATGGCGCCCTGGTTTATACATCGGCATTAGAAAGGTTCAGCTTTGAGAACAGCAAGGCCATCAATTCGCACATCGATTATCCAGCCTTTTTAAATCTCAAAAAAAGCATCCAAAAGAGCTTTGTTGATCCAGGCAACCCGCTGCAGATTTACAGCAACCTGGTCAACAATGGACGCATTACCTTTAATGACGGCAAGCTGCATAACATCAGGTATATCATTACCGATTC
>JBCNPG010000463.1:0-3349 GCA_039593445.1 Pedobacter sp. | reverse complement strand
GTTTCATGGAAATAGATCGGTTTTTTCATCTCAATATGGAGGATGGAAAACCCAAAAAGGGTGGCCGATTGGCGAAAAAAGAATATGGTCCCATACTATTCTCCATCGGGGCTTATATTGGCCAAACCTTAATCAAAAATGTTTCGGGGTCAAGATGGGTTATTGATGAAGAAGACCCGGAAGGCGAATTGAAGATTGCGGTTAAGCTGCCAGATGGTACCGAAGTTTGGCCAGTTCAACGAGTGATGAAAAGATTCGCTAGTGGAGAGGACGATGCCATTTATCCTTATGGTCATGCTATCATGAATGCCTACGTGCCACAAGATTTCAATAAGAAATTTTGGGACATAACTAAGGAAGAAATCAAGCCAATTAAACCTTGGTGGAAAATTTGGTAGGTATGGCAACTGTGCTACAACATAGTCATCTTTTGTTTAGCTTTGCTCTATATGCCCCTCATCAATCCCGCTATCGATACGTTTTATAACCAGAGTTCTGAAGAAACCCGTTTGCAACTTGGCCTTGGTCCCTTGGAATTTGCGCGCAATAAGGACCTGATTTCACGCTACCTAAAAAAAGACAAGTTGGCCATTGCCGATGTGGGTGGTGGTCCGGGGCATTATGCCGCTTGGCTAAGTGGCTTGGGCCATGAAGTAACGCTGATTGACCCTGTACAAAAACACATCCAGCAGGCAGAGAAACGGGCTAAAAAGACGAAAACACCTTTTAAATCGTTGTTGGGTGAAGCCAAAAAGCTGCCCTTTGCCGCTAACAGCATCGATGTGGTTATTTTGCACGGCCCATTGTACCACATCCAAAAACGCGAAGATCGCCTGGTAGCGATTAATGAAGCCAAGAGGGTATTGAAAAATGGTGGCGTGGTGCTGGGCTTTGCCATTACTTTTGCAGCTTCTACCCTGGCGGCCTTTCAGAGTGGCATGTTTCACCATCCGTCGGTTTTCGAGATGTGTATGAACGAATTGTCCACGAGCCTGCATCAGCCACCAAAAGCTTTTCCGGGCATGCTGGCCGATGCCTACTTTCATCGCCCTGTGGCATTGCGCAACGAATTCGAAGCCTGTGGCCTGCAGGTACTTGATCTGTTGGCAGTAGAAGGGGTAATCTGGATGGATAAATCATTTTTCGAAAGCTGGGCCACCGAGGCAAAACGAGAGAGGCTGCTGCAGTTGCTGGCACAAACCGAGGCAGATCAAGACATGCTCTGCCTGAGTCCGCACATGATGTTGGCTGCTCAAAAAGTCGAGAAAAATACGTAACTTAACCTTATGGAAAGGCCCAAATTACAGCTGACATTATCGCCGTTGGATAAAATGGTGATGATGCTAGGCTGGATTGCGTTGATTGCCTTATGGTGGCTTACCTTAACGCGCTACCATGGTTTGCCCAATGTAATTCCTACGCATTACGATGCCATGGGCAAGATAGATGCCTACGGAGGCAAGCATACTGTTTTTATTTTGCCCGCCATCGGAACCTTCCTGTTCCTGGCCATTGCGGTATTAAACAACTTTCCGCAGCTCTTTAATTATCCGATCGAAATTACCGCTGAAAATGCCTTGAGGCAATACACCAATGCTACGCGCCTGCTCAGGTTGCTCCAATTGATGCTGGTGCTCGTTTTTCTGTTTATCCAATTCAAAACCATGAAAGCCGCTTCCGGCGGAGCGTCTGGTTTGGGCGTTTGGTTTTTGCCTACGGTATTAGTCTGTGTTTTTGTTCCGGTTGCTTATTTCGTGGCCAGGTCTCTCCAAAATAAATGAGGTTTTCGACGCTTTATTTCAATCCAAACAAAGAAATTACCTGCAAATAGGCCCTCTTTTCCTAAAAGTTAAAATTTCTTCCTATTTTTAGTCTCATGAAAAACAGACTATTAACCCTGCTTTGCCTTACATCTATGGGCATGCAGGTGCTGGCGCAAGAGCCCAATGCGGCTTATCGACAGCAAATTGATGGCACTAAGCTTTCTTTCGAAATGCAGGCCATTCCGGGAGGCAGTTTCGCCATGGGCAGCAAAAACGGCAACAAGGACGAAGCCCCGGTTCATCAGGTCAAAATAGATCCGTTCTGGATGAGCAAGTTCGAAGTGGTTTGGGATATTTATGAACCTTTTCTCTACAAAGATTACGAAACCAGCAATAGCATAGGCGCCATTCCGCCACAGGTTGATGCGGTGACCAGGCCTACCAAGCCTTATCTCGACATGACTTTCGGCATGGGCAAGGCAGGAAAGCCGGCTTTGGCCATGACCCAATACAATGCCATCCAGTTTTGTAAGTGGCTTTATGCGCGAACCGGCGTATTTTATCGCTTGCCTACCGAAGCCGAGTGGGAATATGCCTGCAGGGCGGGTAGCACAGCCGACTATGCTTTTGGCAACGATCCGAAAAAATTGGGCGAATACGCTTGGTTTAAGGATAATAGCGATAAAAAAACGCATGAAGTAGGCCAGAAAAAGCCTAATGCCTGGGGACTGTACGATATGCATGGCAATGTGGCCGAGTGGACCTACGACCAATATGAACCCGATTTTTATGCCAGCCTGGGCAAGGCCGAAGCCAACAATCCGGTAGCTGTTCCCTCCAAATTATATCCTTTGGTTGTTAGGGGCGGCTCTTATGATGATGACGCCAAAGCCCTCAGGTCGGCAGCCAGAAGCGCATCAGAACCGGCATGGAAGCAAATCGATCCGCAAATTCCCAAAAGTAATTGGTGGTTTCCAGAAGCGCCCTTTATCGGAATTAGGTTGGTGCGGCCGGTAAATCCACCCAGCAAAGCCGATATCGATGCCTACTATGACAAAGCACCCATCAAAGACTATTAACCTGAAAACCAAAATATAACCTATGACAGATAACAGTAAAACACAAAACGAAAGAAGAGAGTTTTTAAAGGCCTCGGCGCTGGTAGCGGGCGGCGTCATGCTGAGCGGCTATACCTGGGCAGCGCCATCATCGGTAGACGATACCATTAAAATTGCCCTAATTGGCTGTGGCGACCGTGGTACTGGTGCTGCTTTTCAGGCTTTGAGCACCAAGTTTAACCTCAAATTGGTAGCTATGGCCGATGCTTTTCAAGACCGGTTAGACAATAGCTACAAAGCCCTTTCCGAAAAATTCAAGGAAAAGGTAGATGTTCCCAAAGAGCGCCAGTTCATCGGTTTCGACGCCTATAAAAAAGCCATCGCCTTGGCCGACGTCGTGTTGCTGGTTACGCCACCTGGATTTAGGCCTATCCACTTTGAAGAAGCCATTAACCAAAACAAACACGTGTTCATGGAGAAACCGGTAGCGGTCGATTCTCCAGGCATCAGGAAGGTGTTGGCGGCCGC
>JBCNPG010000462.1:0-3358 GCA_039593445.1 Pedobacter sp. | reverse complement strand
CACCAATCGCCACGCTTACGGCCGGTATGAAAGATGGAATCCAGTTTTTTGAGCATGATGCCCTCGCTATTGATCGTCCTTGAATTTAACCTTTGCTCTGCCAGTTCTTCCCAAGTTGTAAACTCGACAACAGGCGATAGCACCACTATTTCCTTGGTTTTGAGCTTATCGATCGTGGCAACGAGCAACGCGCGTCTTTGGGCTAACGGATATTGCCTGATATCTTCGCCTTGGTATTCCAAAATATCATAGCTGAAAAAGCCGATAGGCGCATGCTCCAATTGTGATTTGCTGATGGTTTTCCGGTTTAGCCGTTGCTGCAACGTGCTAAACGATTGTACTTTGCCTTCTTTTACCGAGAGGATCTCGCCATCCAGCACGATGCCATCTTCCAGTTCGTCTTTTAGGAAGTGGAGTTCGGGAAATTGTTCGGTAACCAGCTCTTCGCCCCTTGACCATATGAACAGTTCTCCGTTGCGTTTTACGATCTGCCCACGGATACCATCCCATTTCCACTCGGCCTGCCAAGCGCTGGGCTCACCCAGGTTTTCGGGTTCTGTATCCAGGGCATAAGCCAGGCAAAAGGGATAAGGCCAGGAGCTGTTGGTGTTGACATGGCTACCTGCTGTCAGCGCTTCGTAGGTGATTTCGCTGGGTTGCCATTTGCCCATGATACTGTGCATGATTTTGCTGCTGTCTTCGCCACTCTGCTTGGCGATGGCATTAACGAGCATTTTATTGGAAACCCCGATGCGGAAATTTCCGGAAATAAGCTTGTTGAAGATGAAACGTTCTTGGGTATTGAGGCTGTTCCAGGCATTAGTAACGTATGTTTTTTTGGCTTCATCGTCTTTTGAAGCCAGGTCGGCCAGTTCGGCAACCCATTGATGTAGGGGTTTGGCTATGTTTTGGCTCGCTGGTGGCAACACAAGGGCAATGGTTTCGCTCAAGTCGCCTACATTGTGATAGCTCTCGGTAAACAGCCATTCGGGCAGTTGGCTCAATTCAATGGCCCATTGTTTGATCAAAGCGGTATTTACCGGACGTTTTGGCCTTTTTCCGGTAAACATAGCAATGACATAGGGTTTATCCCTGTCATCAGCTTCATTAAAATAGGCCACCAAGGCTTCTATTTTATCATTGGTTTTGTTGCTGAGCTCGAGTTCCTGTATCAGTTGGGCAAAACGTTTCAATTTTTGTTTTCTATAAGGTTAATCAGGCTTTCATCGTCATCGCTGCCATATTTGGTGGTTACTTCTTCGGCGCGAATGCCAATTTCGTTCAGGTATTTGGCAAATACTGCCGACGAGCCGTGGGTTACAAATACCTTTTCGGCACCTGTTTCCTTAATGGCGGTTAGCAGGCCGGGCCAATCGGCGTGGTCGCTCAGGGCAAAGCCTGCATCGGCACTGCGCCACCTTCTGCCGGCACGAACCATCATCCAGCCCGAGCAAATGCCTATGGCTGGCTGTTGCAGACTTTTGATCCACTTGCCATCGGCCAAAGCTGGCGGAACGATTACGATTCCCTTTTGCATTTCTTCTTTTTTGGTTTCGGAAGTTATTTTGATGGTGTTTGGCAGGGCTACCCCGGCATTTTTGAAGCCTTCGTTTAAATTGGCAATGGACTGGTGCACATAAATAGAGTAGTTTCCGGTCAGGTTTTTGATTAGGCGTTGCGCCTTGCCTAGGCTATAGGCTACCAAAATGCTGGTTTTGCCTTTGAGGTGGTTGGTTGCTATCCAGTCTCTCATTTGTTCGAAAATCATTTCTTGCGCTTGCCAGTGGTAAATGGGCAGGCCAAAAGTGCTCTCGGTTACAAAAGTATGGCATTTTACAGGCTCGAAAGCAGTACTGATGCCATCGTATTCTACTTTGTAATCGCCAGATACGACACATATTTCGCCTTTGTATGCTAATTTGATTTGTGCCGAACCAATAACGTGTCCTGCCGGATGTAGGCTCAATTTCACCCCATTAATGTCTATTTCTTCATGGTAAGGCAGGGTCTGTACGTTGTCGTTCAGTCCGTATCGTTGCTGCAGAATGGGTTTGGTTAGCTCGTGGCAGAGGTAATTCTTATTGCCCCATTTCACATGGTCGGCGTGGCCGTGGGTAGTTACTGCATAATCAACGGGATGCCATGGATCGATATAGAAATTGCCTTGGGGGCAATAAATGCCTTTATTGGTAAATTTGATTAGCGCCATGGTTATATTAACGAATAATAACTGCACAAAGTTTGATATTGGCCATAGAATGCGATCGTATTTATTATCGGGTGTTTAGCCGATAAATTAAAATATCGGGTATTTAGCCGATAATTGGAAATATCGGGTATTTAGCCGATATTAGTAAAATGATCGCAGTAATTACAGGAGATATAGTCAATTCGAGGGCATTGCCCGACGAATGGATCGATACCTTGAAATCGGCTCTAGCGCATTTGCCAGGCAAAAAAAAGGCCAAGTGGGAAATTTTTAGGGGTGATAGTTTTCAGGTAGAATTAAGCCCCGAAGAGGCCTTGCTCAATGCCATTTACATCAAGGCTTGCATCAAAACCCTAAAAAAGGCAGATGTGCGTATCGGGATTGGCTTGGGCAAAAAAAGCGTCGACTCGGCCAGGGTAACAGAGGCCAATGGCGAAGCTTTTATCAGTTCTGGTGTTGCTTTTGATAGCCTGAGGCTCAACAAAACCAACATGGCCATTAAAACCCCTTGGCCTGATTTTGACGATGAGCTTAATCTTGCTGTTCGTTTGGCCCTGATCGCTATGGACAACTGGGGGCAGATTGGTGCCGAAATGGTAAAATATGCCATCGAAAACCAGGAAACCAAGCAAGACCAAATTGCGAAAATATCGGGGAGAAGCCAGTCGTCGGTTAGCGAAGCCTTAAAGCGGGCCCATTATACGGAAATTATGGAGCTCGAAAACAGATATAGAAGCCGAATTGTTCAACTGATTAAAAGATAATGGAAATAGCCTTGCTTAAACTTCTGCTGGCACACATCTTGGGCGATTTTGTGCTGCAGCCTGATGCCTGGGTGGCGGAAAAGGAACGGATCAAGCTCAAATCGCCAAAGCTTTACCTGCATGTAGCCATCCACATGGCCTTGATCTTTGTGGTTTTTATGTCTTTCGGCGTTTGGGCGCTGGCTTTGCTCATTGGTTTGCTGCATGGCGTAATAGATGCAATAAAGCTACTTTTTCAAAAGACCAGTACCAAAAGGATCTGGTTTTTTGTAGACCAAGCCTTGCATATCGTTACCATCCTGATTTTTTGGAATTATTACTATCAACCCAATATCAGCTTTGACTTTCTGCAGCAAAACCGGTTTTGGCTATTGCTGCTCGGCGC
>JBCNPG010000461.1:0-3371 GCA_039593445.1 Pedobacter sp. | reverse complement strand
ACAACATGCTCGATGCCGGTACAGATGATGCCCTTCCGAATGCCACCGGCGATGCCGTACAGTTTTTTAGCAACGGAGGCATTAGCCCAACCAACATCGTGGATAACGTTTGGGCCAAAAATTATGGCAACATCAGAAAAGTAAACATCTTTTTGGCGAACATTAGTGTGGTGCCTCTGAACGTTCCGGGATTGAAAGACCGCTGGAAAGCAGAGGCAAGGTGTTTGCGGGCGATGTCGTATTTTGAACTGATCAAACGCTGGGGAGGCGTGCCATTGATTGGAGATAAGGTTTACGAAACCAACGAAACCATCAACGTAGCCCGGAGTACTTACCAGCAATGCGTAAATTACATCATTGCCGAACTGGATGCCGCAATGCCTTACCTGCTTACGGCCAATGCTTCGGTAAACGGAACCTTTGCGGCCAACTATTATGGCAGATTTGGCAGGGGAGCGGCCATGGGGCTGAAATCGAGACTATTGCTTTACGCCGCCAGTCCGCTAAACAACCCGAGCAATAACTTAACCAAATGGGCCGACGCGGCCGCGGCTGCAAAAGCCGTAATGGATAGCGTAAGTGCAGGGAAGTTTACTTACAAACTGAACGATGCGGCTACCACCGCGCATTACAGCACCACGACTTTGGCAGGTATCGCACCTTCGACAACAATTTCGGCCTACGTAACCAATGTCAACAAATTCCTGAGCACTTTTACCACCAATAGCAACAACGAAATCATGTTGCCTTACATGACGACCACCAACAGCACGGTAGAGGCTGCCAATGATCCTGTAGGCTATACGCGTGCCAGCTCAACAGCAGGGAAAACCAATCCGACCCAGGAGCTGGTAAACGAGTACGAAATGACCAATGGCAAGATGATTGGCGAGGCGGGCTCTGGCTATACGATTTCCAATCCGTACTACAACCGCGACCCGCGTTTTCCGGCTACGGTAATGTTCGATGGCTTGTATTGGCTTAACCGGAAGGTGCAAACCACCGATGGCGGTTTAGACCGTCCGTTTGGCTATGGCAGGGTAACCAAGGGCGAAACCCGAACCGGTTACTACCTGCGTAAGTTCATGACCAGCAACAGCAGTGCAACTTCTTACTCAAACTATCCGCACGTGTTCCCGATCATGCGCTATGCCGAAATCCTGCTCAACTATGCCGAAGCACAAAACGAAGCGGTAGGCGCCGATGCCTCGGTATATGCCGCCATCAATGCTGTAAGGGCCAGGGTAGGCATGCCGAGTTTGCCAACCGGTCTTACTCAGGCCGAAATGCGTTTGCGCATTAGGCACGAGCGCAGGGTAGAATTTGCCTTTGAAGAGCACAGGTTCTGGGATATTAGGCGATGGAAAATAGCAGAAACCGTATTGAACGGCAAATTGCATGGCATACAGGCTATTGCCGGTACTACCACCACCTACAACCAGGTTGATGCGGCCGATGCCAAATTCGATGCCAGCAAGATGTACCTGTTCCCTATTCCATTTAACGAACTGGTATCAAACAAATCGATGGTTCAAAATCCCAATTGGTAAACATGAAAACAAATCACATTAAAATATTTATACCATTCCTTTGCCTGTTGCTGGCGTTTTTGATGGCTAATCAGGCCATGGCGCAGACAGGAAAAGTGGTTAGTGGTACCGTGTCCGACAGCCAAGGACCTATTCCGGCAGTTACGGTTTACGAAAAAGAATTCAGCACTAACGGCGCGCAAACCGACGAGCAGGGCCGATTTACCCTCAAGCTAAAGGGTACCCTGGGAATCATTGTCGTTAAATCAATCGGCTTTCTGAGTCAGGAAATCGACGTCAATAATAAATCCACGGTACAGATCAGGCTTAAAGAAGATACCAAAGGCCTTGAAGAGGTAGTGGTATTGGGCGTGGGCCAAACTGCCAAAAAAGTAACCCTTACCGGTTCGGTAAGCTCTATTTCTGGTAAGGAAATCAGGCAAAGCCCTTCGGCGAGTTTGCAGAATACCTTGGCTGGACGTTTGCCGGGATTTTTCTCGCAACAGCGTGGTGGACAACCCGGTAAAGACGGCGCAGCTTTCCAAATCCGGGGTATCAATACCTATGCTGGTGGTACTACACCACTAATCATTGTGGATGATGTAGAATTCACTTCCGATCAGATCAGTCAGATCGACCCAAATGAGGTAGAAAGTGTAACCATTTTAAAAGATGCTTCTACCACGGCGGTGTATGGCGTAAGAGGAGCCAATGGCGTAATCATCATCACTACGCGTCGTGGCAGCTCGGGCAAGCCGGCCTTGAACTTCAAGAACGAAACCGGTTTGCAAATCCCAACGCAACGTCCCGTGGTGAACGACGGTTATACCACCCTAAGCCTCTTCAGGGAGCGTTTGGCTGGGCAATATACCAATCCGCTCACTTCTTATTCTAACTATTTTGCAGGAAATAACCTCGAGCATTACCGCTTGAACGACGATCCATATAATTTTCCGAATGTAGATTGGTGGAGTGAAGTGATGAAAAAAGTGAGTATCCAAAACCGCATCAACTTTGATATTTCGGGTGGCAACAATACGGTTAAATACTTTGTCAACCTGGGCTATTTATACCAAGGCGGTTTGTTCAAGGATTTTTCAGAAGGCCAGGGCTATCAGTCCAATTACATGTACAACCGTTATAACTTCAGGTCTAACGTAGACATCACGCCCAACAAAACATTAAAGATCAAACTCGATTTATCAGGCAGGTTTGGCATTACCAACGAACCTAATGATAAGCCATGGAACAATGGCGGTTCTACTTTCCAGTATTTGTGGAATGGCGAACTATCGGGCTTTTTGTATCCGGTTTATTGGCCGAACGGATTAATCGCGAGTTCTGCTTCGTCACTGACTAAGCCCAACCCGGTAGCTAACCTCATGTATTCGGGTTATAACCGCTCGTATACCAATAACATTTCGGCGGTTGCCAGTGCCAATCAGCAATTGGATTTCATTACCAAAGGCCTTTCGGCAAATGGCTTGCTGTCTTTTGCCAGCGATTATGGCTTTAGCCGCAACTTGACCAGAAGCTCGTCGGAGATCTTGGCTTATACCTACACGCCAAGTACCGGCAAATACGATCCGGTTACAGCTAACCTGTACCGTATGGGCGCCTTAACCAGAAGCTCTTCCAACTCGGGTACCAACCGTACGCTCAATTTAAGGGCCAGCTTAAACTACAATCGTACTTTTGGTGCGCACAATGTGGGGGCAGTGGCTTTATATAACCAAACCACCTACAATGCCGATCCATCGGGTAGCGTAGCATCCGATCCTTACAACATCAAAGGCTTTACCGGAAAATTGACTTACGCCTACAACCAAAAATACCTGCTCG
>JBCNPG010000460.1:0-3372 GCA_039593445.1 Pedobacter sp. | reverse complement strand
GAATAAAAATCAGCGTAAATCAGTCCGATCAGCGTCATCTACGTGCTGCCTCGTAGCCCGCAGCATTTCTCTTTTGTAAGGAGGACCGGGGATCTTGGAAACATTGAAGCCCGCTGCCATCAAAGCTCTTCGCACATCGCCCTTGGAGCAATACGTAACAAGCGTACCGCCTTGATTCATTGCATCACACAGCTACTTGAAAACATCTACCGTCCACAATTCAGGTTGAGCATTTGGCGCAAATGCATCATAATAAACGATGTCGTACTTTTCTTTTGGTTCGAGCTCTTGTAACGATGTTTGTATTTTGTGCAAAGTAAAAAATGGAGAAAGCTGCATATCCTCATTCCATGCAGCACCATGCATTGTTGCAAACAATTCAACAAGGTCAGGACGCTGCAATGTCTCGCAATAATTCAATGAAGCAACAATTTCTTTTTCCAAAGGAAATTGGAGGCAATGCCTGCCCAGAACGCTGCTGGATCGTTGATGCTTTTTTGGTACGTTTCTTGGTATTCTTCAAAGGAATTGATCTGCATATAGGTAATTTTAGGTATATGGTTAGCCAAATATAATCGTAAATCCCCAAAAACTTGGAAAAATCATGGTCTTAAATACCTTAAATCGTATATTTGATACAATTACTATGACTAACCTAACACCTTAACACAATGAAACAAAAACTTTTTCTGCTGCTATTCCTTCTGATAGGCGTAGCCACGGCCAATGCCAGCATCAACAAAAATGGCAACCTGCAAACCGACACTTTAAAAAAAGGCAAGAACTACATTCTGTTTAACAAATCGGCTAATATAGACGAGGTCAACTTCAGCGTCAACAAAAAGAAAGAAAATACGTTGGTTATCCGCTACGGCTACCCTAACCCTGGCGCGCCTACCAACAACATCAATGGTGCCATCCAGCAAAGCAGAACCCAATACGGCGAACCTGAGGCCATTCCGGTATTCGACAAGATCGAAATTGTTAAGGGCAAATACGAAAACATCAAGGTGGAGAAAGAAAACAGCCTGAGGAACAGGTTTACGTTTACAGACCTACAATTTCCGTTGCATTTGAAGCTAACCAGCGGCAAAGAAACCATTGAATTTGAGCTACAGGAGGCCGGTTATTGGAACCTGGCCATTATGCTCAAAAAAAATAATTAGCATTCGCTTGATGTTTACAAAAAAAATTCTGATATTTGCAAACTCTTAAAAATTAAGAAGTAGCGAACAATTCAAATAATAATAAAGTCATGTCAAGAGTTTGTGATTTAACCGGAAAAATGGCGATGTCGGGACATAATGTTTCTCACTCGAACGTTAAAACGAAACGCAAGTTTTACCCGAACCTACAACTTCAGAAATTTTACATCCCTGAAGAAGATCGTTGGATAACACTAAAAGTGTCTACTTCGGCTATCAAAACCATCAATAAAATTGGTATTTCTGAAGCCATCAACCGCTTCGTGAAAAAAGGATATTTGTAAAAAACAGTTGCTGATTTGTTTCGGCATTAATAAAAAATAAAATGGCAAAAAAAGGCAATAGAGTACAGGTTATTTTAGAGTGCACTGAGCATAAAACTAGTGGTATGCCAGGTATGTCTAGATATATTTCTACCAAGAACCGTAAAAACACTACCGAGCGTTTAGAATTGAAAAAATTCAACCCTGTATTGAAAAAAGTAACCGTACACAAAGAAATTAAATAAGGTTGAAGACTGAAAGCGGGAGGCATTAAGGTATAAAACCCTTGCTCCAACCATCTTTCACTCAATCATTAAACTTAATAAGACATGGCAAAGAAAGTAGTTGCAACCCTTAAAACAGGTACCGGAAAAGAGTATTCGAAAGTAATTACAATGACAAGATCACCAAAAACTGGTGCTTATTCTTTCAAAGAAATCATTGTACACAACGATCACGTAAAAGATGCGCTTGCTAACAACAGCAAGTAATCTTATCCACGAATAGCATTAAAGGCCGTTCCGTATTAAACGGAAGGGCTTTTTTTATTTTAACAATATTTTATGGGTTTATTTGATTTTTTCAAGAAAAAAGAAACCGCGCCGGCCGCTCAAGAGGCTTTGGATAAAGGCCTGGAAAAAACCAAGGAAGGTTTTTTGAGCAAAATCACCAAGGCAGTTGCCGGCAAATCAACAATCGACGATGATGTGCTCGACAACCTGGAAGACGTGCTGATTACGTCTGATGTGGGCGTAGCTACTACCTTAAAAATCATCGAGCGCATTGAGGCCCGCGTAGCCAGAGACAAATATTTATCGACAGCCGAGTTTAACCACCTCCTGCGCGACGAAATCCAGCTCATGCTGGCCGAAAACAACAGCAACGATTTCCGCAATTTCGAATACGGCAACCACAAGCCTTATGTGATCATGGTTGTGGGCGTAAACGGCGTTGGCAAAACCACTACCATTGGCAAATTGGCGCACAAGCTGAAAAACGAAAACCTGAAAGTGGTATTGGGCGCCGCCGATACTTTCCGTGCCGCCGCTGTTGACCAGATCAAGCTTTGGGGCGAGCGTGTAGGCGTACGCGTAGTGGCACAGGCCATGGGCTCCGACCCGGCTTCTGTTGCCTTCGACACCCTGCAATCGGCTGTGGCCAACCAGGAAGATGTGGTTATTATCGATACTGCAGGACGTTTGCACAATAAAATAGGCTTGATGAACGAGCTGGGTAAGATCAAAAACGTCATGCAAAAAGTAGTGCCTCATGCCCCTCATGAAATCTTATTGGTTCTGGATGGCTCTACCGGCCAAAATGCTTTTGAGCAATGCAGGCAGTTTACCGAAGCCACCGATGTAAACGCCTTAGCCATTACCAAATTAGACGGTACCGCCAAAGGTGGCGTGGTCATCGGTATTTCAGACCAGTTTAAAATTCCAGTAAAATATATCGGCGTTGGTGAAAAAATGGACGACTTGCAGTTGTTCGATAAAAAGGATTTTGTCAACTCATTGTTTAAGTAGAAAATGATTACGAAGAAGGCGATCAAATCAGTAAAACAACCCAAAATTAACGTCATTACCCTCGGCTGTTCTAAAAACACCTACGATTCGGAAGTATTGATGGGACAGCTGCGTGGCAATAACCTTGCTGTTGAGCACGAATCGAACCGTTTGGGCAAGGATGATATCGTGGTAATCAATACCTGCGGGTTTATTGATAATGCCAAGCAGGAATCGATTGATACGATTTTACAGTACAGCCAGCTTAAAGACGAAGGCAAGGTGGGAAAAGTAATTGTTACCGGCTGTCTTTCTGAGCGTTACAAACCCGAACTCGAATCGGAAATTACCAACGTAGATGCCTATTTTGGCACCAACGACCTGCAGAATATCCTGCAT
>JBCNPG010000046.1:0-11116 GCA_039593445.1 Pedobacter sp. | reverse complement strand
CGCCGTACACCGGGTCGTTTATTATTTTCTTTTTATTCAATGCTCAAAAATAAATTATACGGTACAAAAATTGCTATTTTTATCGATAGTAAAAAAGCTAGGCGCTTTTAACGGAATTAATTTACATAAAAAATAGATATAATGCAGGAAACCAAAATTCTCTGGGCCGACGACGAAATCAACTTGCTGAAGCCACATATTCTGCTGCTGAACGAAAAAGGCTACCAGGTAACCACGTTTACCAATGGCAACGATGCCTTGGAGGCCTTTGGAAAAGAACATTTCGACCTTGTTTTTTTAGACGAGAACATGCCCGGAATGAGCGGACTGGAAACGCTTTCTGCCATCAAAAATATACGGTCTGACGTGCCTGTGGTGCTGATTACCAAAAGCGAGGAAGAAAACCTGATGGAAGATGCCATCGGTTCGAAAATAGACGACTACCTGATCAAACCCGTTAATCCTAAACAGGTGTTGTTGACCATCAAAAAAATCATCGATAATAAGCGCCTGGTAAGCGAGCGAACCTCTTCGGCCTACCAACAGGATTTTAGGCGTTTGGGCATGACCTTAAACGACAAGTTGAGCTATGAGGAATGGGTAGAGGTTTATAAAAAACTGGTTTTTTGGGAGCTGGAGTTGGAAAAGCTGGACGACCCCCAGATGCATGAGATATTGACCATGCAAAAATCGGAGGCCAACATGCAGTTCTCCAAATTTATAGAGAACCATTACCTCGATTGGGTAAACGGCAAGGGAAACCCGCCATTGTTATCGAACGAGCTGCTTAAAAAGAAGGTTTTTCCGCTTATCAACAGCACCACGCCTGTATTCTTCATCTTGATTGACAACCTGAGGTACGACCAATGGAAAATCATCAATCCGCTGATTACCGAATATTTCCGTTTAGAAGAAGAAGATACCTATTCGAGTATTTTGCCTACCGCTACCCAATATGCCCGTAACGCCATTTTTTCGGGGCTGATGCCTTTGGAGATGGAAAAGCGCTTTCCGGCACTATGGCAAAACGACGACGACGAGGGGGGCAAAAACCTGCACGAAGAAACCTTTTTGGGCGAACAGATCAAACGCAGCCTGCGCAAAGACTGTAAGTTTAGCTACCACAAGGTACTTACTTTTGACCAAGGCAAGGAATTAACCGAGCAAGTGAACAACTTGATGCAAAACGAGTTCAACGCCTTGGTTTACAACTTTGTGGATATGCTTTCGCACGCCCGTACCGATATGCAGATGATCAGGGAACTGGCCAACGACGATGCGGCCTACCGCTCTTTAACCTTGTCTTGGTTCGAGCATTCGCCTTTGTTAGACCTGCTTAAAAAAATCTCCCAAAAAAGGGTAAAGCTGGTCATTACCACCGACCACGGCACCATCAGGGTAAAGCATCCGAGCAAGGTAATCGGCGACAGGAATACCAACACCAACCTGCGCTATAAACAGGGAAGGAACCTCAATTTTAATCCGAAAGAAGTATTTTTGATCAAAAATCCGCACGAGGCACAATTGCCAAAGATCAACATCAGCTCCAACTATATTTTTGCTAAGGAAGACCAGTATTTCGTTTACCAGAACAACTACAACCAGTTTGTGAACTATTACAACGAGACCTTCCAACACGGAGGCATTTCATTGGAGGAGATGATCATTCCCATCGTCACATACAGTTCGAGGTAGTCCTATCTTATTCCAACCAACTTAGATGTCTTAGATTTCTAAGTTGGTTAATTATCTTTGTTGCATGAACACCTCCATTACCATCGATAGCATTAACGAATTGGGCACAGTAGCCGAGCAATTGCTCGATTTTGCCAAAGACGAGCGTTTTTTTGTTTTTGAAGGCGATATGGCCGCGGGCAAAACCACGTTCATCAAATCGCTTTGCGAGGCCTTGGGCATAACTGATGTGGTGAGCAGCCCTACATTTGCTATCGTTAACGAGTACGAAAGTCCGGCCGGACCGGTTTACCATTTCGATTTCTATCGCCTAAAAAACCTGCAGGAAGCTTTCGATATCGGGTACGAGGAATATTTTTACAGTGGCAATTATTGCCTGGTAGAATGGCCGCAAAAAGTAGCCGAGCTTTTGCCCGATCGGTACATCAAGGTGGCTATTTCCATTATTGGTGCCGAGCAGCGCCGCTTCGATTTTGAACGCATAGGCGCCTAACCAACAGAGGCGGTTTTGTCAGCGCCGGCTCTTTTCTATGTATTTCATTGTGAGCTATTCGCAGATTTTGCGTAACTTCAAGCACCTAAATAAAAACTACCCAATTTATCATGGCTACAGGATTACGTGAAGGCATGGCCGCCATAGCCCAAAGAGGCTTGATGCAGCCCCAGGAGTCAATGTTAGAAACCAACAAGAAAAGCAACAGTTTATACATCGGTATTCCCAAAGAAATTTCTTTCCAAGAGTGCAGGATAGCACTCACGCCCCTATCGGTAGCCCTTTTGGTTAACAATGGGCACCGGGTGGTTATCGAATCGGGTGCCGGCAATGGCGCCAACTTTACCGACAAGGATTATAGCGAGCAGGGCGCGCAGATTTCGTTCAGCAAGAAAGACGTTTATGCCGCCGACATCATCGTAAAGATCGCCCCGCCAACCTTGGAAGAGATAGGCTTGATGCACAAGGGGCAAACCCTCATTTCGGCCCTACAGATCGGCACGCTTAAAGAGGCCAACCTCAAAGCCATCCTCCATAAAAAAATCAATGCACTTTGCTTCGAAAACCTGCGCGACGAAGGTAATGTGCTGAGCGTGGTGCGCGCCATGGGCGAAATTGTAGGGTCGGCTTCTATTTTCATCGCCGCAGAGTACCTGAGTTCGGCATTTGGCGGCAAGGGACTGATGTTGGGCGGCTTTACGGGCGTACCCCCTACCGAAATCGTGATTTTGGGCGCCGGAACCGTTGGCGAATATGCGGCGCGCACGGCGCTTTCGCTGGGTGCAGAGGTGAAGGTTTTCGACAGTTCTATATTTAAGCTCCGCCGCTTGCAGAACAACCTGGGTAGCCGCGTTTTTACCTCGGTTATGCAGCCCATTGTGCTGGCCAAGGCCATTACCACCTGCGATGTGGTGATTGGCGCCATCCGTTCGCAGCACGGCCGCAGCCCCTGCCTGGTGATGGAAGAAACCGTTAGCCGCATGAAGCCCCATTCGGTGGTGGTTGATGTAAGCATTGACCAGGGCGGCTGTTTCGAAACCTCGGAAGTAACCAACCATAAAGACCCTGTTTTTATCAAACATGATGTGATCCACTACTGCGTACCCAACATTGCCTCGAGGGTGCCCCGCACGGCTTCTTACGCCCTGACCAACATCTTCGCCCCTATTTTGATCGATATTGGCGAAATGGGCGGCCTGATGAGCATGGCCTGGAACAGGCCCGGCATCCGCGAAGCGCTGTACTGCTACCAAGGCCATTTAACCAATAAAGACCTGGCCAATATGTATAACCTGCCATTCAAGGATCTGGAACTGCTCGTGGTGGCCAATCAATAATTATGAAAAGACTTTTATCGCTGGCCCTGATGGCCGCCTGCCTCAGCTCGTGCGCCCAAAAGAATGCGCAGAACCCCTACGGGCTTGCCATTGTAAGCGACTATAAAACCTACAGGGCCGATTTGAAGGCCCACCCCAATAACGAGCTGGTCGAAATCAAAAAAGCCATTCCTTCGGTTGTGCTCGATATCAGATACGCCACCAGCAACAACTTCATGCAACAGGTGATGTACAAGCAGGCGCGTGCCTTTGCGCGCAAACCCGTGGTTGAGCAACTGAAAAGGATACAGGCCATCCTCAACAAACAGGGCTATGGCTTAAAAATATTCGACGGCTACAGGCCCTACGCCATTACCATGGCCTTTTACCAGAAGGCAAGCGACAAGAACTTTGTGGCCAACCCCAACAAAGGCTCCAAGCATAACCGCGGCTGTGCGGTAGATCTGACCATCATAGACCTGAAAACCGGCAAAGACGTACCTATGCCTACGCCCTACGACAGCTTTGCGCCCGAAGCCGCCCCCCACTACCAAAAGCTGCCTGCCAGCATAATCAAAAACCGCGATTTTTTGATTGCTACCATGCAGGCCAACGGCTTTAAGGTAATTTACAACGAATGGTGGCACTTCGATTTTAACGGCTGGCAAGAGTATGATTTGATGGATATTCCGTTTGAGAAGCTTTAATGGATTTAACCACCTTAGGCACCTAAGAACAGCTAAGTATTGAGCAATATATGTTTAGCTAGAACCAACGCGAAAAATCAAACACCAGCCTAAACAATGGCTAAGGTGTCTTAGGTGGTGAAATTAGGATTTTGATGGTGTCAACCACCTTAGATGCCTAAGTATGCCTAAGACTTGGGTTTTGGTGACTCTTCTTGCTTGGTATGGTGCTCGGCTCCGTAATGGTCTACGCCCACATCGGTTTTGCCGTCTTTAACCGTTAGCGAAAAGATGTAATCATAATCATCGTCGGTAAGTTCCTTTACCGGCCTTGTGCCCCCGAAGGCTTCGATCAGCTCCAAAACGGTGTTAGAATGCCCAACGATTAATATTTTCTTGCCTTTGGCATTGGCCATCAGTTGCTTGGCCAGTTCTTTCTGATAGTTTGGGTTGTAGGTTTTAAGCGAAATCCCCTGCCTGTCGGCCAGCTGAAAAGCAGTTAGCTTGCTTCTTTTGTAGCCCGTTGTAAAAATGGAATCGAGTTTTTGGCCTTTTAGGTACTTGAGCAGGTCGTCTGCACGCACCTTCCCTTCCGGCGACAGATCCGGATCATTGTCTTTGGGGTTGTCTGCCAATTTTTCGGCATGCCTAACAATCCATATCTTTACTGTTTTTTGCGCGCTCAGGTGCTGTTGTCCCAACAAAAGCGCCAGAAATACCAATACAAGGGTTCTCATCTTCAAAATTATAATGCGGTTATCAATTCTTTTAGGTCTTTTTCGCTATGCCAGCTGCTCAGCACGATCCTGTTGATGGTTTCGCCGTCCTTATCGGGATAGGGAAACGAAGAGATCAGGATGTTCTTGGCCAGCAACCGTTGGCTAAGGTCTGCATTTTTGCAGAAAAAAACAGGAAAATCGGGTATAAAATGCCAGCCTTTTTTGCCGGCCAGCGCCGCGGCCATGCTTTTGGCTAGCGCTTGGAGCTTGCCGAGTTCCGCTGCATAAAGCGCGTCGGCCTGCATCAGGGCAAAAAGCCCGGCGGCGGCGGGTGGCGAAGCCCCCAAAAATTCGTTGCTCTGCTTCAGCCTGGCTATCACCTTTTCAGACCCCAAAACCAATCCCGCATCTACGCCCAATGCCTTAGCCATAGAGGCCACCACAACCGTTTCTACGTGTTTGGTCACGGGCATGACAGAAAATGCGCCCAGCCCTTTGTTATTGATGCCCAGGCCGTGCGAATCGTCAACAATGAGCAGTAGCTGCTTGGACGGGTCGATCTGCTCCATGAACGAAAAATCGTAAATTTCCGGAAAAAGGTTATTCATCGAATTGCTGATGAGCACCCAGCGCTCCTGTTCGCTTCGGTTAATGGTCTCAACCAGGCTTTCGGCCCAGGCGCCAAACGAGGTTTCGGCCGTTCGGGGTTCTTCGGCCAGCCATAAAGCCGGATGGCAGGCCGGTGCATAGCAAACCGTACCCCAGCTACTCAGGTTCTTTACCGCCAGCTGCGCGGCCAGGTAACCGCTCGAACTCACCAAGGCCGCCTCGGCGCCGAATTTTTTAGCCAGGTGTTTTTCAGCTTCGCCGTAAATGCCCAGTTGGATATTGTTATTCCGGCTGGTGCCGTTGTTCAGGCCAAATTGCTCAAGGCCTTGGATATAGCTGCGCAAAAAGGCTTCGTTTTTCGGGATGCCCAAATAGGCCGTGCCCCCAAAATAGAGATAGCTTTTTCCGGCAACCGCTATTCTGGGCGCCAATGAGCCCTGCAACTGGTTAAACGTTGGTTGGATCGACATTAATAGCTTCTTCCCAATTGGTCGTTGGCCGCTTTGATCAGAGAGTTGGCATTGTTCGTATCGAACGAAAATTCCCAGAACATGATGCCGTTGGCGCGGTCTTTGGCCAGCTGCGCTTTCTGTTTTACCAAATTGATGCCGTTAAAATAGTAATCGACACCAGCTCCCGTGCCCATATTGGCGTTTACATCGGCCCCGGTTGCCTCGATATCGCGGTAGCCTTTGGCCGCGTTTTGCGCGTTTTTGCCATAGGTTGGAATGCCTACAACGGCTTTCAGCCTATCAAGTCCCTTCACATTCAGGTATTGGTCTAAACTGGCTACGCTCATTTTGTACGAGGCATGCTGGTAAGGATCTGAAGTATCATACCCGATGCCATCGTACTGCATGATGTTCAAGAAATCTACATATTGAAAAACTTCTGGCTTGATCCCGTCTCTAATGCCTCCCGAGTATACCGCAGGGGTAACTGCAGCACTTAAAAACTTGTTGAGCTTGTGCAACTCGGCAGAAAGCTCCTTCATCAGCAGTACAAAATTATCTGCCGAAGGCGCAGTACCAGAGGTGCTCGGATATTCCCAATCGATGTCTACCCCGTTAAGGTTGTTGTTTTTGGCAAAATTAACCACGTTGGTTACAAATTTGGTTCTTGCCACGGACGTACTGGCCATGGTGGCAAAGTTGGCGCTGCTACCCGAAACCGAAATGCCCACTTTTACATTGTTGGCCCTGGCGCGCTGCATCACTGTTTCGAAGCGCGTGGGCTGCGAAAGCGGCTTTAGCGTACCATCTGCAACGGCATCTAATTCCAAAAAGGCATAGAACAGATGCGTAATCATCTTGTACTTGCTCATGTCTACCGTTTCAGGGTCTTTATAGCTCGGCATATAGGCTACGATCTTGAAGCTGTTGTCGGGCACATAGGGCGTTGGGGTTACCGGCGTCGTGTTGTTGTCGGGGTTTGCAGGCGTGCTATCATCGCTTTTCTTACAGGCGCCGAACGCAAAAAGGCCCAGGGAGCAAATGAGGAGTAGATTTTTTAATTTCATGCGGTTACTTCAATTGATTCTTAAAAAACTCGAACTGTTGGCGGATAGATTTTGCCCAGTAGGCCTTATTATGCGCTCCCGGCTGAGAAATGTAGGTGGCGTTTAACTTCAGGCTGTCGCATTTCTGCTTGAGCTCGTTGTTGGAGGCATAGAAAAAATCGTTGGCGCCGCAATCGAAAATAATGGGCTTATTGTTGCCTTGCAGCTGCCCTATGTTATCGATAACGGAATATTTTTTCCACGCTTCGTCTGTTGCCGGCGGGTTTCCCAGTAAATCTCCCAAGCCAAACTTACCAAATCCATCTGATAATTTAATGCCCCCGCTGGTACTGCCTGCTCCGGCAAACAATTCGGGCCGTTGAATAAACAGGTGCAGAGCCCCGTGCCCGCCCATGCTCAGACCACTGATGAAGATGTTTTGCCGATCGGTTTTGTACTTTTTCTGGATATCGGGATACAATTCGTCGAAGAAGAAGCTTTCAAACTGCCAGTCTTTTTTTACCGGACTATTGATGTACCAGCTGCTGAACAAACCATCGGGACAAATTAGGATAAAACCGTATTGGTCGGCATATTTTTGGGCATCCATAATGTTGTTCCACTGCTTGTAATTGCCCGAATAGCCGTGCAGCAGGAAAATAACCGGAAATTTGTCTTGCTGCGCATAATTTTTAGGCTTAAAAACCCAGGTCGTGTCGGCTTTGGGCAGGTTCTTGCTCTGGTAAATGAGCTGGTCTTGCGCCGAAGCACCAAGCCCCAATAGCAGCAATAGGCTCAACAAATGGTTTTTCATCTTTTTCGATTCTAAAAATTATCATGGATATAGGTCATGAGCCGTACCATTTCGGCCCTCACCTCTGACGTTGGTTGTACAAAATTATTGTTCATGAAAGAAAAAATAAGCACCCTGCCCTTTTGGGTTACCACATAGCCGCTTTGGTTGTGGTTGTTTGAGAGACTGCCCGTTTTGCCAAACACAAAGGGCTTGTCGGTTTTGGGATAGGCATTTTTGAGTGTTCCCGTTTTGCCCCCTGCGGGCAACAGGCCAAAGAGCTTTTCCTTGTTGTTCACTTCGGTATAAATAAGCTCCAATAGCTTCACCATGTCTCTGGGCGTAAACAAATTGCCTCTCGATAAGCCCGAACCATCTACCCATTTTGGTTTATCTGGCAGGCTGGCTAAATAGTGCTGTTCGATATAGGCGATGATTTTTGCCGTATTCAGCTCTTCGCCAACCTGATTGGCATAGGTAAGCAGCAGCTGTTCGGCAATAAAGTTATCGCTGGGCTGCAACATTTGCTTAAACACCGAATCGCTTTTTACATTGTAGATGGTTTTGGCGTCTGGCGGCATCTTGAGGTTGATGACGCCCACATACTTGTGCAGCGTATCGGCCAAAAGGTTTACTGTGGTTGCGGTACTCACCTTAAAGGGTACCTGCTGGGCCGTTTTAGTGGTTATGGGTACTTTAGGATAGGTGAAATGGTTGCTGTTAAAATCGCGGGTTACCTTAAAAGCCTTGGCCTGGCTTGCGCTGTCTGCATCGAAGCAGCTGGCAAAAATCTCAGGCGTGATCTTGATTTGGCCATTGGTGGTGGTAACCAGCACCATGTTATCCATCAGCGGCAGTTCGTTGATCTCGGCCTGGTAATATTCGTTGTAGTCGTCCCATTGCCAGCCGTTGCCATAAAAATTGCCCGTGTACCTTCCGGGAGCGAAGAACAGCTTTTTGTTGCTGTTTTTTAAAAAATTGTAGGCTTTGGTTCCTTTCAGCTCCGAGTGAAGGAAAGAAGGGTCTCCGGTTCCCCAAAAAATAAGCGAATCTCCCCTTTCTATATAACGCAGCGAGGGAATGGAATCGGGAGCCATCTTCAGGCCCGCATAAAAAGTATAGAGTTTGATATTGGAGGCTGGTGTAAAATACTTATCGGCATCTTGCTGAAAAAGCAGCTCTTTTTTGTCCATATCGTACAAAGCGAAGCCCACCTGGTATTTTTTGATCAATGCCGAATGCTGAAATTCCTTTTTCACTTTTCTTGAAATGATCCGATTTGGGGTGCAGGCCAATTGGCAGGCAACAAAAAAGAGCAAGAGGCAGGTAAACAGCTTTAAACTGGTTTTTTCCATTAAGTGTTGGGCTATAGCAAAAATGTGCCTCCTAATTTATTAATTTAGTTTTATGAAATATTGGCATCGGGCAATAAAAATATACCTGCTATTTGCTTTTTTTGGCTCAATTCTGTTGCAAATACTGTTTGCGGATGCCTGTTATGCCCAAAATTTTGTTTTTGAAGGAAAGCGCAAAAAAGACGCCTTAACCTTTGATCAAATCAAAAACCTGATCGTAGTGCCCTTATACCTTAACGGCAAAGGGCCCTATAATTTCATTCTGGATACCGGCGTTGGCTCGCTCATTATTACAGACCCGGTACTGCTGGATACCCTGCAGATCAAAAACCCCAGGACCATCAAAGTATACGGCTTTGGCCAGGGCGAAGAAATCGATGCTTTTTTAACCAACGACGTGAGCGTAAAGATTTCGGAGGCCAGCGCCGCACATGTACCCACGGCTATTTTAAAGAAGGATATTTTTGACCTTTCGAGTTATTTGGGCCAGAAGATATACGGCTTGATCGGCTATCCGTTTTTCAACAGTTTTGTGGTCAAGGTAAACTACGGCGCCAGCAGGCTCAGCTTTTCGCTACCCAGCGCCAAAGTAAAAAAAAGGGGGCACCAGGTTCCGATATTCATTGAGAACAACCGGCCTTATCTTTTCGCCGATATTGAAGATGCGCATCAAAAGCGCCTACGGGTAAAGCTGATCATCGATTGTGGCGCCAGCCATCCCTTATCGATGTATGCTTTGGCAGGCAAGCCTTTTCCGATACCGAAAGACACCATCTCTGCCAATTTGGGCGTGGGTTTAAGCGGGGTGATCAATGGCAGCATGGGCAGGCTCTCGTCGCTTACCCTAGGCAAATATTCCTTTAAGAACATCCTTTCGGGCTTTCCGGCTTACGAAGCTTTGGCTAAACAGGTGGGTTACGACAAAAACGACGGCAATTTGGGTGCAGAGGTGCTCAAACGGTTTACCGTGGTGTTCGATTACCCCAACCTTTCGATGTACCTCAAACCAAATTCCAACTACAAAACCCCGTTTGAACACGACATGTCGGGTATTGAAGTATACATGGACCCCAATAACAAAAAGCATGTCTTTATAGGCCGCATCGAACCGGGATCGCCAGCAGAAAAGGCCGGGTTTTTGGAGCAGGATGAGATTGTGTCGCTAAACATGCGCTTTATCCAGGAATATTCGCTGGAAGATATTTCGAAGCTGTTCAAATCTGACGATGGCCGTACCATTTTGGTAGAAATCGTGCGCAACAACCGAAACCTCATTAAGCTGCTCCGCCTCAAACGAAGGATTTAGTTTTGTCATCGGAGTGTAACATTCGCCTTCCGCGATTTCCTTTGCAAGGACACAATTTTATTTTAGCCTTTTATCACCAAACTAACTTTTTATAAAACATGATCAAAAACCAAAACTTATTAGCGGCAGCTAGTTTGTTTTTTTTATGCGCATTGGGCACCACTGCCAGCTTTGCGCAACAGAAGAAAACCACTACACCTCCACCTACCGCTACTCCGGCAACAGCAACGCCTGCAGGAGCGCCTAAAAAAGAGGGCATCAAGCCTTTCTCCGAGGTTATTACGGCTAAGGCCAGAACCAAGAGCGGCCTGTTCAAAACGCACCGTTTAGATGACAAATGGTATTTCGAGATCCCAGATTCGATCCTAAACCGCGAAATGCTCGTGGTAACCCGCTTGGCCAAAGTGCCTGCCGGCGTAAAGGTTGGCAACCAACAATATGGTGGCGAACAACTGAACGAACAAGTTTGGCAATGGGAGCGTCGCGGCAAGCAGATTTTTATCCGTGTACCGAGCTATGCCATCAGGGCCGAAGAAAACACAGACATGTACCAGTCTGTTAAAAATTCGAACCTTTCTACCATCCTAGCTTCCTTCGACATCAAAGCCTACAATAAAGACACTACGGGCGTAGTGATTGACGTAAC
>JBCNPG010000459.1:0-3379 GCA_039593445.1 Pedobacter sp. | reverse complement strand
AAGTCCAGTTGCAGGGCTCCATTTGTAGGTATAAGTCGTGTTGGGATCTGGCGTAAAAGATGCTGACAACACTGTTGGCTGCCCTTGGTTAATGGTTATGCTAGCAGGCATGGAAACTGCTGGCTTGGCATGGTTGTAGAGTTTGATTTCTGCATAAGAACTGCTACCGCAACCGAGTTGTTGTTGAATGGTCCACCGAAGGATGATTTCCTGATTTTGGGGAATGTTGCTAATGCTTGCTTTTGGGTTGTTTTGGTTGGCCGCAGTAAAAGGATTATAGCCAGCAGGGCTCATCACCTGCCAGGTACCGGTTTCATTGGCCGTTGGTAGATTGGCATCCAAGGTTAGGGTTTGCGTTTCGCACAGTTGGATATCTGCTCCTGCATGGGCTGAGGTAACCGAAGGATAAACCTCTATTTTCAATACGTTGCTCAAGGCTATGCAAGTATTTGATTTGGTGATTCTCCTAAAGTAGGTGGTTTGGGTAAATGGCAGTGGCGAAAAATCTTTGGTATTCGAATTACCAATGTCGATCCAGTCTGTTTGGTTGTTGCTCTGCTGCCATACAAAAACCGATGTGCTAGGATTTGCTCCGTTTGGTGTACTTCCATCTAAAGTTAAAGTAGCCGTACCATTACAGAAAACGGTTTGTACAGTGCTGATGATATTATTGGTGGTAACGGCGTGGAGAGTTAGCGTATATTCAGAATCATAAGTGTCGTTGCCACTATCACTCACTTTTCGTCTCAATTCTATAATCAAATCGGCATTGCTATTGTTGACTGGGCTCTGGAAAAGGTAATCTGGTTGATTTGAAGTGTTGGGTGCGTTGATCCAAGTGCCGTTGGTATCTTTAATTTGCCATTGAAAGATGGCGTTCGATGGCGAGCCAGCTGCGCCGCTTAAGCTCAGTGCTTCTTCAGAACAAGCTTCGCGTTTGCCGGATTCGGCTACGGTTACTTCAACCGTCCACAAGTAATCTACGCAGTTAGAGGAGATTATATAAGGCTTGGGATTGGTAAAATCCATTTCTGTATCAGAAAGCGGCGTGAGCACACCGATATCGGTTTGTACGGTAGGCCTTAATTTGGTGACGTTGGTACCTTCTTTTACCTTTATTTTTATTCTCCTGTTTACATTGTCAATGACTGCGGGCTCGCTCTGCTCGGAGAGTTCGAAGGAAATGATCAAAGGGTCGCCGGTGAGTTTTACCTGGTTGAATTTGGAAATGTAGCCATCCGAATTAAAATGCTTGGCCGTTAAGTTAAGCACACAGGCGGATGGATTAAAGTCGACCGTACTGCAAAAGGCACCCCCTAATAATACATTTTTTTTAGAATCGACCGCGATTTTATGTCCATAGTTTCCTACGCAATTGCTTCCAAAGTTAAATGCCCACAAATAGTCCCCGGTAGCACTAAATTTTCCAAAAAAAGTATCGCGGTTGCCATGAGAGGTAAGTGTTTTAGATTGGGTGCCATTTGAAAAGGTAAGCGACTGATCAAAAAAACCACCGATGTAAACGCTGTTCTCCACATCGGCCGTAATGTAGTAGCTGTAAGGGTTTGATGCATTGCTTTCAATGTTTCTGGCCCAAATTACCCTTCCGCTATTGTTGTATTGGGTAACAAAGAGATTTCTGCTAGCGCCTGTAGCTGTAAGCGATAACATATTAGTGGCCGATTTAAAGTCGATCTGACCAGAATACACCCCGGTAAGAAATACATCGTTCGTTGGACCAACCGCTATGGATGAAACCGTTTGTGAACCTGAAGCTTCGATTTCGTTGGCCCAAACCAAATCGCCATTCGGATTGTATTTGCTCATGAAATAGGTAGGTACAGACTTCGTGAGGTTATAGGCTGGCCCTTTCGGATTGAGGTTTACGCTGCCGCTAAAATAGCCCATCAATAAAATATCATTGTTCGTATCGGTTTTTACGCTTTTGATCTCATCGTCGCTAAAACTGCCGATAGAATAAGCCCATATTGTATTGCCATTCGGATCGTATTTGACCATGAAACCATCTAAACCGCCCTTGTTGGTCAAGGTGAAGCTTCCGGTAGTTATGTTTGAAGAGCCGTATGCGCCCACAAAAATAACGTTGCCATTGTTGTCGGTCGTTACCACATGGCCTCTTTCGGTACCAAAGCCACCCAGGCCTTTAGCCCATAAAAAGTTTCCGTTGGCATCAAGCTTAACAATCAAGGCATCATCGCCACCCGCACTGCTTACATTGAAAACAGCAAGCCCCGGATCGCAATCGATAATACCAGATCCAAAAGAAGCGCCTAGGATTACATTTCCGTTAACATCTACTGTAAGGTTGTTCAATTGGTCTAGGCCAGATCCACCTATGGATTTCGCCCAGATCAATTTGCCATCGGGAGTATATTTAGCTATAAATATGTCGTAGTTGCCATTAGAATTGAGGTCTACAGCCGGCGATATGCCCGAATGATCCACGGTAACCTTGCCCTGAAAGTTCCCCGCCACGTAAACATTGTCAAACTTATCAACCGCTATGCCGGTAAGTTTGCTTTCTCCTGTACCGCCAATGTCTTTTACCCAATCGGGTATAGGATGTTGCTGCGCCAACGAGGCAAAGGAATAAAGTCCTAAAAGCAATAAAAAAAATAATCGACGGAAGAGCTTGCTGGCGAACATTAATTTAATATGGATTTAAATCAGCAGTAAATGTAAAAGAAATATTCAATTTGCCACTCAATTTGACTGTTATGGCCTTGATGGCAAGCTTGATGGCAAGCCATTTAAAACCTTAAAAGTTATATTTTTTCCGAACAAAAATGTTTCTTTGTGTCCGATTAAGCAATTGGGCTTTCAAAATAAGTGTGGCAACGGTTTTAACAACAAAACTTAATGATCAAAAACCTCAAAAAAATTCTTTCCAAATATCTTCCCGTCCATTATTTTCAGTATAGCAGATCGTACAGCCAAGACGGGGAAGACATGATCTTAAAGGCTCTTTTCGAGCAGAAAAAGAATTATAAGGGCTTTTTTGTGGATGTTGGCGCCCATCATCCCGTTAGGTTTTCCAATACCCAGTATTTTTACAAGCGGGGTTGGCGAGGCATCAATATCGAGCCCACGCCAGATGCGATAAAGGCTTTCAGGCTTTTCAGGAAAAGAGACATCAATTTGAATATCGGCATTGGCGAAACCAGGGGAGAATTGAAGTTCTATTGCTTTAACGAACCAGCGCTCAATAGCTTTTCTAAAGAAGTTTCCACCCGTGTCGATGCGGAATCGAACAAGTATAAAATTATCAAGGTACTTGATATCGCAGTATTGCCCCTGGCAGAAGTTTTTGACCAGTACCTGCCCAAAGACCAAACCATCGATTTAAGTCGGAGGCCAA
>JBCNPG010000458.1:0-3385 GCA_039593445.1 Pedobacter sp. | reverse complement strand
AAAAAAAATATCAGGTTTACGAACGAAGAAATTTAATTAACTGATATTTCTCGACTAAAACCATCAAATTCCACTTTTCCTATAGACTTTATTTAATTGTTTTTTGTTTACAGCAAACAATTTATGTATGCTATATTTGCCGGCATGACAGTGTTGTTGTTTACCCTGATTGTTTTAGTCGGCGCTTTTTTGGCGGGCCTCTTGGGCTCCTTAACCGGCTTAGGCGGCGGGGTAATCATCATCCCCCTGCTTAACTTGGGACTAGGCGTAGATATCCATTATGCCATTGGCGCTTCGATCATCTCGGTTATTGCCACTTCGTCGGGTTCTGCTGCCGCCTATGTAAAGGAGGGCATCACCAATGTGCGTATCGGCATGTTTTTGGAAATTGCCACCACCGCCAGCGCCATTGTAGGGGTAATTATTGCCACTTACATCAAGGCAGATTATATCGTAGTCATTTTTGGGCTTATTCTTTTGTTCTCGGCGGTTATGATGCTGCGCAAAAAGGTAGACCACTCCAATAACGAGCAAACCAGCGTACTGGCCAATTACTTTAAGCTCAATGGCAGTTATCCAACCGAAGATGGCGTGAGACAATATGCGGTACACCGTGTAGTAGGCGGCTTTGCCATGATGTTTGTTGCGGGTACGCTATCAGGTTTGTTGGGCATTGGTTCGGGTGCTTTAAAGGTGATCGGTATGGACAACATCATGCGCATTCCTTTCAAGGTATCAACCACCACCAGCAATTTCATGATTGGCGTTACGGCGGCGGCCAGCGCGTTGGTGTATCTGCATAAAGGGCAGATAGATCCGATGATAGCCATGCCTGTAACCATTGGCGTGATTACAGGTGCAACGTTGGGCGCCAAGATATTGATCAAGACCAAAACCGATAAACTAAAGGTAGTATTTGCCATCGTGGTTACGTTCTTGGCCCTGCAAATGATTTATAACGGATTAAACGGCAAGGCATGAGCAAGGAAGTGAAACACTATTTGGGCGATAGGGATGTGCAGGTGATCCTGGGCACCTTGCTGCGTGTTGGCGTATTGGTTTCTACAGCCGTGGTAATTTTGGGCGGAATCATCTTTCTCTTTTCGCATAAAGACCAAATGGTATCATTCGAAACCTTTAGGCCGGAAGAAGCCCGTTTTTCATCGATTGCCGAGATCTTAAAGGGCCTGAAGACCTTTGATGGTCTGGCTATCATCCAGTTTGGCGTACTCTTGCTTATTTTTACGCCTATTGCACGCATCGTGTTCTCCATTTTCAGCTTTCTGATGGAGAAAGACTACATGTATGTGCTCATTGGCACGCTGGTTTTGGTCATTATCATTGCCAGTTTGTACCTCGATATAGCCCATTAAACTGTTGTTTCTGAGCCTACGAACAGGAGCGGCCTCTATATAGCAATTATTTTCAACCATCCTGGTTTTTGCATTAAGCAACAGCAAGGCTATAAAAATCAGGATAGCTTCATCACCATTGAAAACAAATTTCATAAAGATGAAAAAATAATTAGCTAACTATTTGAAAATTAAGAATTCTTTCCTATTTTTGCCGTCCCTTAGCGGGGATGTATCCCACCTTGAACGAAGCCCTACTGCTTCGATGGGTGTTAAATTTAAAATAGAAAATGTCAGGTATTATTGGAAAAAAAGTAGGAATGACCAGTATTTTTGACGCCGACGGAAAGAATATTCCTTGTACGGTGATCGAAGCTGGTCCTTGTGTAGTAACACAGGTGAAAACCGAAGAAAAAGATGGCTATGCGTCAGTTCAGTTAGGATTTGATGAAGCCAAAGAAAAAAACACTACCCAACCTTTAAAAGGTCACTTTGCGAAAGCAAACACTACCCCAAAACGTAAATTGGTTGAATTTGGCGAGTTTGAAGAAACTGTCAGCCTAGGCGATACCGTTACGGTAAGCATCTTCAGCGAAGGTGATTACGTGGATGTAGTTGGTACTTCAAAAGGTAAAGGTTTTCAAGGCGTAGTTAAACGTCATGGTTTTGGTGGTGTGGGCGGTCAAACTCACGGTCAGCACAACCGTTTGAGGGCGCCAGGTTCATTAGGTGCTTCATCATGGCCTTCACGTGTATTCAAAGGAATGCGCATGGCTGGAAGAACTGGTGGCGACAGAGTAAAAATTCAAAACTTGCAAGTGTTGAAAGTTTATGCTGAGCAAAACCTTGTAGTAGTTAGTGGTTCCGTTCCTGGAGCTAAAGGTTCTTACGTAATCTTAGACAAGTAAGCAGATGGAAGTGAAAGTATTAAACATTTCAGGAAAAGAGACAGGTGCCAAGGTGCAGCTTCCTGAAGCGGTGTGCGGTGTAACTCCGAACGATCACGCGATTTATTTAGATGTGAAACAGTATTTGGCTAACCAACGTCAAGGAACGCACAAATCTAAACAACGTAACGAGATTGCAGGTTCTACCCGTAAACTATACAAGCAAAAAGGTACTGGCGGTGCTCGTGCCGGAAGTATCAAATCTCCATTGTTCAATGGTGGTGGCCGTATCTTCGGTCCTCAGCCTAGAGACTACAGCTTCAAATTGAACAAGAAATTGAAATCATTGGCCGGTAAATCGGCCCTTTCTTACAAAGCGCAAGACAACAGCGTGGTGGTATTGGAAGACTTCAATTTCGACAACATCAAAACCAAAAACTATTTGAATTTGGTGAATGCGTTGAATTTGGCTGGAGAGAAAACTTTGTTGGTTCTACCTGCACAAAATAACAATATCTATTTATCAAGCAGAAATATCCAGAAAGCAAAAGTAATTACTGCAGATCAGTTGAATACTTACGATGTATTGAACGCCAGCAAACTTTTGTTAACTGCTAACTCGCTTAAAACATTGGAGGAGGCATTTGCCAAGTAATATGGAAATCTTACAAAAACCAATCTTAACCGAAAAAGCTTCTGCGTTAACTGAAAAAGCTAACCGTTTTACTTTTAGAGTAGACCACAGAGCTAACAAAATCCAGATTAAATCGGCTATCGAGAAAATGTACGGTGTAACTATTGTTGCCCTTAACACGATGATAGTAGATGGCAAAGCCAAATCAAGAAACACCAAAGGTGGTATCGTAACAGGCCGTAGCCCTAAATACAAAAAAGCTATTGTAACCTTGAAAGATGGTGAAACAATAGATTATTACGCGAATATTTAATCAGAATTGAATAATTTATAACTATGGGCTTAAGAAAATTTAAACCAGTTACTCCGGGTACCCGCTTTAGAGTTGGTGCTAGTTTTACGGAGATTACCGCAACCAAGCCCGAAAAATCATTGGTTGTATCTTCTAAGAAATCGGGAGGTCGTAACAATACAGGTAAAATGACAATGCGCTATATCGGCGGTGGTCATAA
>JBCNPG010000457.1:0-3388 GCA_039593445.1 Pedobacter sp. | reverse complement strand
TCCGTAAATCTACCCAATTGGCTTTTTGGGCAAAACCACGCTAGAATTTCTTTTGAAAAAACGGTCACTTAGCATGGCAATGCTACTCCAAACATTGGACTTTTTAGAGGTTCAAAAAGAGGGAGTTGCCTAAAGCAGACGATTGTATAAGTAAATATTCGACCAAAATGAACAATTCAGATAAAATTAAAGCAATACAGCTTAAAGCTGGCCTTAAGGTAGATGGCATTGTTAGCCTTAAAACTTGGATTGGTATTTATGATCTGCTGTTTAATGCCTTGCCCACAGAAACCGGTCAGGCCGCATTGATTAGGGCGATACAGCAAAAACTGCAGCTAGAAGCTGATGGGAAACCGAGTGCAGCGACATTGGATAGGGCTTATACCACAATTTTTGGTGGCGAAGCCAATACCGAACACCTTGAAGAGTATCAATACGCAGCAGCTCAAGAGCAAGAGGAAGACTTGTATAACGAAAGCGTTTTGAAGAAAATGCCAAAAGAGGTAGTTCCGTTTGCCAAAGAACTGATCCATATTGCGGCCGATCAGGGTATTTGCCTCCGTTTGATCAATGCCTTGGAACCGGAAGAACAAAAGGAAGCCAAGGAAAGAAAGCATCGGCTATCGCGGCATCTTTTTATTGATGCACAGAGCAATTTTTCGAGCTGTAATTTCGGCCTTGCGTTTGACATAGGCATTTTTGAAAGAAACACCACTGGCGAACTTATTTTTAAAGATCAGTCTCCTCTCTATGCCAAGGTAGCACAACTGGGCGAATCGATTGGATTAACCTGTGCTTCTGCCAACAAAAACAGTACTGCCGTTCCTCATTTCGAATTAAGGCCTGCCTGGGCAGTAAGAATGAAGGAAAGCGAAATGATCCAGGAATTGTACAGAAGAAAAAAAGAGAATATCAATTTATTGGCTTTTATCTAAAAGAACTTAATGGAATTATACTTAATAGCTCTCCGGGATTTTAACACACAACAATAGGTTAAAGTCTTAAAAAAACAAGGCCCCCGATGGATGTTGGGGGCCTCTGTTATAGATGCCCTTCGAGTAGCTGCTTAAGCACTATTGCCTGATTGTGTGCTTCGTTTTTGGCGCCATAAAGCAGGGTAAGGGTTGGATGTATCATAGCCAGTTTCTTTAGCGCTTGCAGCGCTTCGCTGTTTTGGAGTTCTGTTTGGTAGCGCGTTACAAATGTTTGCCAATTACTTTCCTCCTGGTGAAACCACTTTCTAAGCTCGTTAGAAGGGGCCACTGCCTTAAGCCAAAGTGCAATTTGGGCATCTTCTTTTTTGAGGCCGCGTGGCCAGAGCCGATCTACCAGAACACGGAAGCCGTCTGCAGGGCTTGGTGCCTCGTAAATTCTTTTGGTTTTGATGTTCATATGTCGGGATGTATGGCGCCAAGCTCGGCCAGGTAATTATCGATGTACTGTTGTTTGACTGGATATCGATATTGCATGATGAACCTGGGATGGGCCAAAGCAACCAATTTCTTGAAAAAACCATGTTTTTGGTTAAGCCTGCTTAGGTATTGTTCATTTTTGCCGGTTCCAAGACAAAAACACAGATCGGTATTGATGCCCAGCGAAATGAGCCGATGCAACACTTCGACCGTATAATCGCCAACGGCGTTTAAAAGTTCCCTGCTATCGTAATAATTGTAGTTTTTTTGCCTGCCTTGGGCATCAACCGACGTGAAACCTAGCGGACAGGGAGAATTGATGTAGAAATCGCCATAAAAAGCAGCCGGACCACCATAGGCGTTGATCATTTCGTACATGAATACCGAAGAGGGCTCGTGTGTAATGCGTCCGCTATAATTGATGTGGAGTTCGCTGGCCAATCTTTTGGGGTCGGTAAAAGGAATACCAGTTAGCCCGGCGCCCAGCCTGCTTGGGTTAATGCCCAAGATCAGATGCCTTTGTCGATTGTCATTGTAATACTTACGGTAAAACGTTTCCATAATGCCCATGGTCTGCTCAAATTCAAGAAAAGGATTCATGATTCTGATTCCCTTGGGCAATGCTTTGCCGGTATAGCTGAGGTTGCGATTAAAATCTATGGCTTTTTCGGCAAAGGTCATGGATGTGATATCGGATTAACTGATTTTAAATTTAAAAATAAAAATCCGCTTAAATGAAAAAGCCCTCGAAAAGGAGGGCTTTAGGCTAGTTTTCAATTCGATGGTCTCTCGGTAAAGTTTGTCCAGACCAAGCTTTTTGGGAAGTCCATGGGGCAGGCGGATCCGTCCAGAATTTATTTTCGGCAGGCAAGCCCAAGGCTAGAAAGCCCAATGTGGCCATATATAAACTTCCGGTAGAGGTGTACACGTCGGCTACTTCTGGCTGATGTCCGTTGAAGCCCAGTACCAACCATCCGTCTTGATCAAAATTCTGGTTGCCATCGTACATCAGGTGAAAAACTTTGGTCAATGCGCATCTAACCTGACTAGGGTTTACGCCTTCGGGAAGTTTCTCCATCAGCGCTGTTTGTGCCAATGCCTGGAAAGCGGCGGTGCGGTAGGTAATCGATCGGCCAAAGGCAGGAAAGGTACCATCGGGTGCAATGCTTCTTTCCAAGAAACTGGCATACCTCGCCATGCGGTCAACCGCGCGGTTGTAGTCGGCTACGCTGGCCCTTTTCTTTTCGACCATGCTTTTGAGCAGATCGACCATCATGGGGTGGATAACAAACGAGTTGTAGTAATCCATGCTGAAGGAAGCCCCATCGCTGTACCAGCCATCGCCTTCGTACCATTCGTTGAGCTTATTGATGCCAAAACGAAGCCTTGCAGGATCATATTGTTCGCCAATATTCCATAAAAAGCCTTCGGTAATGGCAGCAAACAACAGCCAATTGTTATAGGCACCTGTTCTTGTTCTTAAAGATTTGAATTCTTCAATGTATCTTTTTTGGGTAGTTGGATCGAGCTGCTGCCAAAGCATTTTTGGAGCGCGTAAAAAAGCTTGCGCCACATAGGCTGCATCCACAATGGGTTGCGCCTCGGTTCTGAAGTTGAGGTAATCGGGATTTTGAGGATCGACCGCATTTTTAAGTGCCGTTAGGGTTTCGGCCCTGAAGGCTTTCCTCAGCTTGCCTTCCTCGCTATCATCGTCGGGCAGTTCGAGCCAAGGTGCAATACCGGCCAAAGTACGGCCTAAAGCCTCGGTATAAGTAACGGCTTTGAGGTTGAGGTTGTAATTATTGCCTTTTTCGAGAGGCATATTGGCTTTTAAGGTGCCATTGGCCAAGTTATGAATAACCGGATAGGAAATTTTGTAAAGGCTTTTTACCCAGAACGCGCGGTCTTGTGCGCCAGTAGTTTCTTTTGTCTTGCCCTTTTGTGCCCAAGCTGGCGCAGCCAAAAGCAAGAGCATC
>JBCNPG010000456.1:0-3388 GCA_039593445.1 Pedobacter sp. | reverse complement strand
TGCGCCTTTGCTCTGGACTGATACCCAATCCATTATCACGAACCTCTATACAACCAACATTGGCTAATTGCTTTGCACTTACCGTAACTTGGCCTCCCTTTTCAGTAAATTTAATGGCATTGTTCACCAAGTTGCGCACAACCAGCTGAAACATGTGGTAATCGGCAATAACATGCAAATCGTCTTCGCAAACAATATCCAACTCCACTCCTTTTCGTTGCGAAATGCTCTTTTCGATGTTCAATCCGTCCAGAAGTGCATCTTTTACATTCATAGGCGCCAAATCGACTCTCGAGCCTGCCATCTGGGCTTTAGACCAAGAAAGCACATTGGTAACCATGGCAGAAGTATCTCTGGTAACCTGAAGCAGCTGTTTTTTGATTTTTGCGCGTTCCTCTGCCCCCAGGTCGCTTCCGTCCAACAGCTCCAGGTAGCTTTGTATCGAGTTGAGTGGCATCCTGATGTCGTGTGCCACCACCGAAAACAGCTTGTCCTTTTCTGAGTTGATCCTTTCCAATTCCAATTTCTGCTCTTCGATGGCCCTATGCTGCTCATCCACCAAAAAACGTTCGGCATCGTAATTCTTCCTGATGTAGCTAATGGCAAAATAGGTTAGGATGACTACTACAAAATAGGTTACGCCAAAATCGATTAACTGGCTCAACCGGCTGATGTACACGTTTGGTGCCACGTTGGGATAAAAGTACTCAACGGTCAAAATGGCAAACACCAGCAAGATATTGATCGGAATCCAGATCTTGAAATGTGCTTTGGGAATTACCGCAATAACCATCAGAAAAACCAAGCTGAACAGCAGCAGATTAGGTCCGTAAATACCCGAATTATAGAAATAGTTGATGGCAAATGCCAAGTTACAGACGATACAGAAAACCTTAATGCCCAAAGACGATTTCCGCTTAAAGCGAGAAAGGTAATACATATAGGCCGAAAAGAACAGGCCGAAAATGCAAAGGCCCGCAGGAACAGCCAGGCCGATAAAAAAATTGAACGGCACCTCAAAGCACATGGTCACAAAGGCAATGATGCATACCGTATTGAATATCCTCTCTTCTAAAGAAAACAATTCAGGTGTACCGATAAGTCGACTGCCATCTAACTTTTTACCGAGGATCTGCAAAATTTAATAAGGATTTAGCGGAAAGCAAACTTAAACATATTTAACCACAAAGAAAAAATGTATTTTATAAAAAACAATGGGCAAAAGCCATCGGGTTTTAGGTTTAAATCCTTATTTTTGACCCCCTTATAAAGCAATCCGCAATGATCAAGAGAGAAAAAATCAAAGACCTGCTGCAGTCTACTGCATTTAACAAAGAAGTTAAAGTAATGGGATGGGTACGTACCTTCCGCAACAACCAATTTATAGCCCTAAATGACGGTTCTTGCATGGGTAATATCCAAATTGTGGTAGATTTTACCAATACGCCCGAAGAATTGCTTAAACGCATTACTACAGGGGCCGCACTTGCCATTGAGGGTACTTTGGTCGAATCGCTGGGCAAGGGCCAAAAGGTTGACATCAAAGCCCGCCACATCGAAATATTGGGCGACAGCAATGCAGAAGAATATCCTCTGCAACCTAAAAAACACAGTTTAGAATTTTTGAGGGAAAAAGCGCATCTGCGTTTCCGTACCAATACTTTCAATGCCGTTTTTAAAGTAAGACATGCCTTGGCTTTTGCCATCCATCAGTTCTTTAACGAAAAAGGCTTTGTTTACATGCACACACCGGTAATTACGGCCAGCGATGCCGAAGGCGCCGGAGAAATGTTCAGGGTAACTACGCTCGATTTCGACCAAACGCCACGTACCGAAGACGGAAAAGTTGACTTTAAGGAAGATTTCTTTGGCCGCTCTACCAATCTTACCGTTTCTGGACAGCTGGAAGGCGAACTGGCAGCCATGGCTTTTGGACAGATCTACACTTTTGGCCCCACATTTAGGGCCGAAAACTCAAATACCACGCGCCATTTGGCCGAATTCTGGATGATTGAGCCTGAAGTAGCCTTCGCCGACTTGGAAAACAACATGCAATTGGCAGAAGAAATGATGAAGTATGTCATCAATTATGCCTTGACCCATTGCAAAGACGAATTGGCTTTCTTAAACGACAGGCTGCTGGAAGAAGAAAAACAAAAGCCACAACAAGAAAGAAGCGAGCTTTCCCTGTTGCAAAAACTCGATTTCTGCTTGGCCAACGATTTTGAACGCCTAACCTATACCGAGGCTATCCAGATCTTAAAATCGTCGAAACCGAACCAGAAAAAACAATTCAAATACCTGATCGAAGATTGGGGTGCTGATTTGCAATCGGAACACGAGCGCTATTTGGTAGAGAAACATTTCAAAAAGCCTGTAATCCTGACTGATTATCCAAAAGACATCAAATCGTTTTACATGCGCATGAACGATGATGGCAAAACCGTAGCCGCCATGGATATCCTATTTCCAGGCATCGGCGAAATGATTGGCGGTTCGCAACGCGAGGAACGCTTAGACAAACTCACCCAGCGTATGGCCGAAATGAATATTCCGCAGGAAGAACTGTGGTGGTACTTAGACACCCGCAGATTTGGTTCTGCACCGCACGCCGGCTTCGGTTTGGGTTTTGAGCGCCTGGTTCTTTTTGTAACCGGCATGACCAACATCAGAGACGTTATTGCTTTCCCGAGGTTCCCTAAAGGAGCCGATTTTTAAGCTCGGCAAACTACTGCTTGACAGTTATCGCATAAAAAACCCCGTTCTGCAATGTTGTAGAACGGGGTTTTTCTTTGGTTGCATCAGCTACTCCTCTAGAAGCACGGGCTCTTCCAACTTAGCAAAATTAATAAGGTAACAGACCAAGATCGCTAGGATAAAAATGCCCTTCATTGCCATAAAAGCAATATTCATTGCGAGGTTTTTATAGTCGAATTCCAGTTCATCGATCATCACTACAGTCAGCAATGCCGCATTCGCGACCAGAAAGAACAACACCCTTGCCTCCTGCTTTCTGATATTCTTAAATAGGCTCAGCGACAGATTTCCCCTGATGATAAAGAAATACAAAGAACCAATCGAAAGTATCATCAGCACAAATACAAGCTTGGGATATTGTTTATCGAAAATTGCGAGGTAATAAAAAGAAAGCAATATCAATAACAGCGGAATAACCTTGATGTCTTTGTAAATTGTTTTAGCCATTTAAATTGTGTGATGAAAATATTAGTTGCTTATTCGTGATGCGGACTGGCATGTTGGTAATCGACCAAGGAAACCTTGTAGTCGGTTGGCGCGAAACTAGCCGAAGTGCTCAAAGCCATGCCCAATTCGTACTGCAAAGGATAAGGTGTTTGTAATAAACTTCCTTCTGGAATATAAGGAAAGG
>JBCNPG010000455.1:0-3413 GCA_039593445.1 Pedobacter sp. | reverse complement strand
ATAGCGTATACCAGCAACAAGCTGAACATCGAAGCGGCCTTGCCCAATATCAGGAGCCTGATCAAGCAAGAAGACAACAACAATGTAGACCGTTCGCAGTTTTATGCGGCAGCCAGCTATAAATTTGGTACCGGAACAGGCGTTAATGCACTCGAAATTGAACCCAAGGTAGCATTTAGAGGCATTAAAGGCTACGAAAACATTGTAGATGCCGGAGCCAATTTCATTTTTGCCGAGAAGGTATTCATTATGGGCATGTACCATAGCACCAAAAGCGCTTCGTTTGGCGCAGGCATTAATTATAAAAATTCCTTGGCGATCATGGGCTTCTATACTACCGAAACCTCAGCTTTGCAAGGTTCGGCCAATGGCACTTTCGAAATCAGTTTAAAGGCCAGCCTTTTCAAATAAGCGAATAGGCTCTCCCAAAAAACCGCTTCAAAAGAAGCGGTTTTTTTTATGCACATTCAATTGGCAGGAAAAAACAAGCGCCTCTAAAACATACCAGATTTTGGCCTAATCAGCTTATCAACCCTTAACAAGCGCAAAGCCAAGCTACAATCCGAAAACCGATGGTTGATGTGCCAAAAACATTTTCTTTTCCTTATTTTTAGGGCATGGCCAAAAAGATCAACCTCAGCATTTTTAAAAAATTCTTTCAGTCTGGAAAAGTGGGTGGCATACTGTTATTGGTTTGCGTCATTGTTTCTTTGTGCATTGCCAATTCAAGCCAAGGTATCGGTTTCTCCGCCTTTTTGGCCAAACAATTTGGTTTTCAGTTTGGTTCGCTATCGATAAGCTACAGCATTTCGGCTTGGATAAACGATGGATTGATGGCCATTTTCTTTTTGCTGGTTGGACTGGAAATCAAACGCGAACTTTTGGAAGGAGAACTCTCCAATGTTAAAAAAGCTTCTTTGCCCGTATTGGCAGCCGTAGGCGGCATGGTCGTTCCGGCGCTTATCTATTTTTTCTTTAACCAAGGTTCAGAAACAGCTTCGGGCTGGGGCATCCCAATGGCTACCGATATTGCTTTTGCGCTGGCCATCATCGCCATGTTGGGCAAAAACGTGCCGCCTTCGCTCAAAATATTTTTGGCTGCCTTGGCCATTGCCGACGACCTGGGCGCCATTTTAGTCATTGCCGTTTTTTATACCGAACAAATTCATTGGACAGAGCTTTTTATTGCTGGGGGCATTTTCGCCTTCCTGCTCTTGCTCAATTATTTCAGGGTAAAACGCTTGATCTTTTACCTCATTCCGGGTGTATTCCTTTGGTATTTCGTCCATCATTCGGGCATCCATGCTACCATTGCTGGTGTTTTGCTAGCATTTACCATACCCACCAACAACACGGCCATCGAATCGCCACTCGAGAAATTGGAGCATAGCCTTACCATTCCGGTCAATTACCTCATCATGCCTATATTCGCCTTGGCCAATACCAACATCACCTTTCAAAAGGAAATGATCGATGGTCTGGTTTCACCACTGGGTTTAGGCATTATAACCGGATTGTTTGCAGGAAAAACCATAGGCATCAGCTTTTTCTCTTGGCTTGCCGTAAAAACGAAATTGGCCAAATTGCCTTCTGGCGCCAATTGGAAACACATTGTTGGCGTAGGCATGCTGGCTGGCATCGGATTTACCATGTCTATTTTTATCGCCCTGCTTTCATTTAAAGACCCCTTATTTGTGGTGGAGGCGAAATTTGCCATCCTCTGTGCTTCTGTTCTGGCAGGAACGGCAGGCTTTACTTATTTAAAAAGCATCAGAACCCGCACCAAATGACCCATCATCACATCCTTGCTCAATGTGGTCGTTTATTATCATTACCACGAACTCACGCCTAAACCAATCACGCTTAAATTACGCAACTCATGGCATTCGGATTTACCCCCAAGCACACCGAAGAACTGCAGCTTTCGCCTCTCGAAGCCCGACAATTTTTAGCTGCAGCAATAGAAGCCGCAAAAACGGAAGGCCTCAACCTTCTGTTTATGAGCGAAACTGGCTTTATTGCCCATACGGACAATGGCTTTTTTAAAAGCAATTTCGAGCTCAAATTACTGATCAAAGACGAAACGGCGATACTAACCAGCAGCTCTTTGGGTTCGGAAATGTTCGATTTTGGAAAAAACAAGAAGAATGTCATTGCTTTTATCCTGGCACTTGACGAAACTAAACAGCAATTTACAGCTGAAGCATTGCAACAAAAATTCGAAGCCCTGCAGCCTGAGCTGGCTCCAGAAGAAGACGATTTGTTAAAGTTGCCTCCAACCACTGCGCGCGAAGATTTTGTGGACTTTTTCAAATTCTTTATGCCTCGAGAAGGGTTTTTCATTGCTCCAATCCTGATCTGGCTTAACCTCGCAGTTTTTGTATTGATGGCCGTCAATGGGGCCAACATCTTTAATCCTTCATCAGAAATCCTATTGCAATGGGGGGCCAACTTCCGTCCGGCAACCTTAAACGGTCAATGGTGGCGACTGCTTAGCAACTGTTTTCTGCATATCGGTATCATCCACCTGCTGTTCAATATGTTTGCGCTGGTCTATGTTTCTATTTTTTTAGAGCCGATGCTGGGCAGGTCCAGATTTTTAGTGGCCTATCTGCTAACCGGCATCGTGGCCAGCATGACCAGTTTGAGCTGGCACGATCTTACCATCAGCGCTGGAGCCTCTGGTGCAATTTTCGGTCTCTATGGCGTTTTATTGGCTTTGCTCTGCACCAATTTGATTGCGCAAAAGGCACGCAAGGCCTTGTTGGTTAGCATGGGGATTTTTGTAGCTTATAACCTCATTTATGGATTAAAAGGCAACATCGACAATGCTGCGCATATCGGGGGCCTCCTTTCGGGGTTTGTCATGGGGTTTGCGTTTCTGCCCAGCTTGAAAAGAACGCAAGAGCCTGCCATCAAATATTTCTCCATCGGTTTTTTGGCCTTGGTTGTTTTGGTATGCTCGGGCGTAACTTATGACCAGCTCAAGTCAGATGAAGTACAAATCGTTGTACAGCCTGAGGCGCAAGCCAAAGCAGACAACCCATCGGATGACCCTGAATTTGACCAGGTAGCCTATGATAAGCTCATGACCGATTTCCATTCGGTAGAAAGTTTGGCGCTGAGCATTTTTCCAATAGACACGACTGCTGCTGGTCGCGCAAAATCGCTTTCAGACATTAAAGATGTGGGAATATATTACTGGAAACGTGGAATTGAAATCTTGGATGAACTGGAAAAACAAGGCATCCATCCCTTATTCGCCAAGCGCAACCAAGTGCTTAGGCGTTATTGCGAGGAAAATATCAAAAATTAGACGACTTCTGCGGGCCCCGTTCCTCGTGTGCAAACTACTGAATCAGAAGTTGAGGGCGCGCCAGCAGGGGCCGGCGCTTCATTGAGCTTCCGCGTTC
>JBCNPG010000454.1:0-3413 GCA_039593445.1 Pedobacter sp. | reverse complement strand
ATGAGATCAGAATAGCCGATCAGGGTTTTGATTATCCTTTCCTGCAACTAGCCGAAACTACCCTAGTGGTGAACAGTTTGGGCATGGCTAGGCATTTTATAGAATTGGTAGAAGAATACTTTTATAAGCGCTCGGGCATCAAGCGGTTTAATGAAGCGCAAATTGCCTTTTTCAAAACGGAACTGACAAGGTGCAAGGAAGAAATAGCTACTTTACGAACGGCATTTTATAAAGCTTTTGACGAAAGCTGGAGCCAATTGATGGATAAGGGCAAGATAACTGAAGCCAGCCTGAGCGAAGTCAGCCGCCTGAGTCGCGAGCTGGCCCATGTTGCCCGTGCCAATGTAGATAGGCTTTATCCTTACTGTGGCTTGGAGGCCGCCAAGAAAGACACGGAGATCAACCGTGTTTGGCGCGATATCCACACGGCAAGCCAGCATGCCTTGCTTACTTTCAGGTAACAGCGAATGATATGACCAACAAAAAAGGCGACCACTGGTCGCCTTTTTTGTTATTGATATTGGATATAAATCGGTTTGGGTTTAAGCTTCATCAGCTCTTCTGGTGTCATCAAGCGGTTTGGCGCTTTTTTAAGGTCGTTTTTGTAGAACAATTTAAAACCGGTAAACTGTACGGGTTCGCCATAGATAAAGTGGCGATAAGTACCCAGTTTCAAATCAGGCTCGCCCCAGCCGTCCATGTGCATCACGATCTGTACTTCTGGCCTTAGCTTGATGTTTTGGTAATTGGTTACCATTTTCTTGGTGAAACGGTGTACGGTTAGCACTTTTGGAGGCAGGTTATATTTTTTAACAATATCTGCCAAATATTGGCTTACATAGTTGATGTCCGCCGCATCGTAAGTGCCGATTTTTTTGCCTGGCAAAGAACCATCCTTCATCGAAAACTCCGGATCGATGCCCAAATGTACCTGAGGAAGCTCCAAGTACTTTTCAATATGTGGCAATTCGGCCTTGATATTGCTCAATGCCACCTGCAAATCTAAAAATACGATGGTGTTTGGTTGCATTTTGGCAATTTTCAATACAGAATCGATCTGCTTGTTGCCCATGCGGTTAATGTATTTGCCGTCTTTGCCAGCAGTACCGCTGGCTACCGCCGCAATATAGTGCAAGCCAACTTGTACAGGTGTGCTGGGATCTACTTTTTGCCAGTGTTTTACTTCGGCATTTAAGCGTTGCCACATTTCTTTTGGCGGATATTCGCCCAAAGCACCCATTTTTTTCGAATGCAGGTTGCCGTAATAAACCACAATGCGTTTAAAAGGCAAGATGGCACCGGCTAGGGGATATGGCTGGTTTTTTACAGGCCATTTGCCTGTGGTATCGCCATTGGCCAGTTTAGCTACCAATTCATTGTATTTGGCTGTATCAACAGGGGTACGCGGCGTTTCCTGTTCAACCTGCGTCGAATCTGTCTTTGCCGATTTCGCTGTTTTGCCATCGGTCTTTTTTGCATCAGAAGTGCAGTAAGCGAAAGTACTTACTGTGGCTGCACCTAAAAGCAGTACACCTGCAATGTGGGTTAGTTTCATACGTAATAGACTATTTTTTAAGGGTTAGCTGTAACCTTTTTATTAATGGGTTTTCCAGTTTTGCCAAAAGTACATCAATTAATCGGGCAATTGCACGATAATTATCAACAGATTAACATTACTGTATCTAATGCCTGTTAAGCTTCCCAAAGTTCTGAAAAGACCATATGCTGCGCCAAACAATAAAAATGCACATTATGAGTGTTTTGATAATTCTTTTTTAAATTATTTGTAATTAGTCTAAATAAAATTTAATATTGCGACGTTATTTGAAATCATTCTAAATAGTACGCATGAAAAAATTCTTACCCTTTATATTATTGCTATTTGCCTCCTCTTTATTTGCCCAGCAAAGCGATGAGCTGGTCTACATTACCGGCAAGGTTGTTACCGCCGATGGCCAGCCGGCCTCGGGCTTATTGGTTGTCATTAAAGACACCAAAAATGTGGCCTTTACTCAAAATGACGGCTCTTTCAAAATCGAATCGCCACTGGGCAACAAACAATTGATGGTCAAGTCTGGGTTATCAACCCTATCGCAAAACATAGCGGTAGGTGCTGGTCAGCTCGTACTGCCCACCATTATTTTAAAAGAAAAAGCTCAGGAACTGAAAGAGGTAGTGATAACCGCCCAGTATGGGCCTCAATCGATGAAAAATGCGGTGTATAATGTGAAAACCATCAGCGCCGAACGGATTAGGCTCAGGGCGGCAACCAACGTGCAGCAGGTGCTCAATACCGAATTGGGCTTCAGGTTCAATAACGATTTAACGCTGGGTACTGCCGACGTAGAGCTGATGGGCATGAGCGGACGTAACATCAAAATATTATTGGATGGCGTACCTGTGGTTGACCGTTCGGATACCCGGGAAAGCCTAAACCAGATTGATATTAACACCGTGGAAAGGATAGAAATTGTAGAAGGTCCTGTTGCTGTGGTTTATGGAACCGATGCATTGGCCGGTGTAATCAACATCATTACCAAAAATGCAGGAAAATCGTTGCTCAATATCTCGGCAAGGGTGCAGGAAGAAACGGCTGGTACCGAATACCAGGCTTTGAAGGGTGGTGGTGTCCACAACCAGAACTTGAGCGCCAGTTGGCAAAATAAGGGTTGGAGCGCTTTGGCCGGATTTAGCCATAACGAATTTGGGGGGTGGAATTTGGCGCCAAAAACAGCATTCATCGATGAAGTAAATGCCGAAACCAACAGATGGAAACCCAAGGAACAGTTTTTGGGAAATACCAAAATCGGCTACAGGAACAATGATTTTAACATCTGGTATCGCCTGGATGGCCTAAAGGAGACCATCGATACGAGGTTGGGCATCAATCCAAACAATTACAAAGGGAAACTGCAAACCTACACCACCAAACGCTATACGCAACAGCTCCAATCGGAATACAGGTTTTCCGAAAAACTAGCATTGAATGCCATTATAGGCTATACCGATTTGCAACGAGCTACCCGATCGGTGATCCACGATTATACCAACAACACCGAGCAACTTACCACCGATGCCGGGGAGCAGGATGTGGCCAAGTTTAATGCCACAAGCTTTAGGGTAACGGCCCAGTACTTTGCCAACAAAATGATATCGGTTCAGCCGGGCTTCGAATATAGCAGGGATGCGGCCAGCGGCCAAAGGATCAAAGGCACACCTGTGATTAACGATTACGCTTTTTTTGCCTCATCGGAAATAAGGCCTACGGAGCGCATCAGCATCCGCCCAGGCTTGAGGTTCATTAAAAACTCGGTTTATGACGCGCCTGCAGTTATCCCGTCCCTGAATACCAAATTTGGACTGGGCGCAAACTTCGACCTGCGCCTGTCGTACGCGCGTGGTTTCCGCGCGCC
>JBCNPG010000453.1:0-3413 GCA_039593445.1 Pedobacter sp. | reverse complement strand
TGGCTTTAATGTGGATGGCACCAGAGATCTCAATACCGCCTTGGCCGTTACCTTTATCGGGCTACTGTTTATTTTCTTCGAATGCTTACCCGTTTTTGTCAAGCTGATGAGCAGCCGTGGCCCTTATGACCAAGCCACCGAAAATATAGAAGTTAGCCAGGTTCACTCCTCTAATAAAGAACGTGATTTTGAAGTAGAAGTGGCCGATGGAATCCATGAAACCCGGGTAAACACCGAAATAGAAATGCGCAAGGTGCAGATCAGGAACCGGGCCCATCGTGAATTGAGCGGAGAAGATTAGTTTAAAGCCTGAGCCAAAATACGTTTGAACTTGCGCTTAACCGACGCCGAATTTAAAAAGCAATCGACTACCTTAGCAAGCTCAGCCTCAGTAAGCATTCCTATAATTTGGTAATCGATATTTTCAACAGGATAAATATCATTCAATAAGGTAATTTCATAATCATCAAGCCATTGCCCATATAAAAATGTGTTTTTTGGGAAACACCAATCATTGATAGTGATCTTTATGCCAGCCTTAAAAACATAGCAGTTGATGTTGCCTTCTGGTATCTCAATACAGCCGTGATCTATATCAATATGGCTAGGCAAATGATTTACACTCGACGGCAGGCTAGCCAAAAGCACGCTTTCGCCAACAAGCCTAATGACTAAGAAATACTTCGGTTTTGAGACCGAGCCGTCCTTAAAATAAAAGGGATCAAAGTAGATTATATTACCAGGAACATACATTAGGCTTTCAGCTTGCGCGACTGTTCCAAAAATTCCTTATGCCCATTGTAAACAGATAGCTTGGCTTCATCGCCAGCAAGTAAAGTAGACATATCTATTTCAATAGCCGAAGTATTGGCTAGTCCGTTTTCGAAAGCTTCTAACAGTCCGTTCTTTTGGGCCGTTGTATACCAAGGCGAATGCTTTCTATGGGTAAGATCAATGAGTTCATCGGCCGTATATTTTTTAAAAGAAGTAGCTATTTGCTTAAGCAGTTCAATTTCAAGGTCACTAAACTCATCATCTGAAAATGGTTTTTTCGCACGGACAAATACATTATCTTTTTTTACCTCTTTAACTATATAATCTTCTAAAAGAAATGGCTCCGAAGTAATTTCTGCGTACAGGTCGCGAGAAACAGGCCCCAATTTCCAAACATCGAACCTTAAATTGAAGAATGGCATACCGTACTTTTTAACCGACGACTCTTCGATAAGATAAATAAGTTTTAAAAGCTTTGTTTTAGAAAGCGAACCCATTTGCTCGCACAAAAAAATAATAGCATTTCCTAGTTTGTCAATTTGATCTTTGGTATAAATGCTATTGAAATACATATTTGAAATTTTAGCGCAAAAATAATGATTGCTATACAAGATAGTGCTTTTATTGCAGAACAGAAAACACTAGCTCATTCTTTCTTACAAATATACTAATTTTTTTAGCAAACCATATTTTTATTTAGTAATAATCTTCTCACAATTTTGTTCGTTTTGCCGAATAGCTTTAACTTGAGGCAATTATTTTAATGATGAAGAAAATTTTATTGGCCATCAGTTCAATGGCAATCTGTACCGCAGTCAACGCGCAACAGGAGATTCGATACGAAGTAAGCTTCCCCAATGCCATCCATCACGAGGCACAAATCAGTATGACCATTCCCAATGTGCCCGCCGGGCCATTGAAAGTACGCATGAGCCGTTCGTCGCCAGGCCGGTACGCCACGCACGAGTTTGGCAAAAACATTTACAATGTGAAAGCCTTCGATGCCAATGGCAAAGCACTTACCCTGAAACAGCCGGAAGGCGATGTGTATGAAATCCCAACCCATGGACCCACGGTAAAAGTGACCTATACCTTATTTGGGAACTGGATTGACGGTACTTATGCCGGTTTCGACGAAACCCATGCCCACATGAACATTCCTGCAACGTTTGCCTTTCCGGTTGGAATGGATAAAAGACCGCGCATTGTAAAGTTCAATTATGCCGACAAGCCAAATTGGAAAGTAGCTACCCAGTTAAAACCTATGGGCAACGATACCTATTACGCGCCCGATTTCCAATATTTCATGGATAGTCCGACGGAGATAGCCGACTACAAAACGGCCAGTTGGCAAGTTAAAAATCCAGACGGAAAAGTACAGACCATCCATTTGGTTTCACACTCAAACGACGACCAGAAAACCGTAGACAACTATGCCGAGATGCTCAAAAAAATGGTTGCCGAACACCTGGCTGTTTGGGGCGAGTTCCCCAATTACGATTACGGCAATTATTACTTTTTGCAAGACGTTTATCCAGACAACGCAGGCGATGGCATGGAGCACAGAAATTCGACCTCTATTGTACAGCGTACGCCTAAAATTGCCGGCTATGAATCGGGATTGCTAGGCACTTTTTCTCACGAATATTTCCATAGTTGGAACGTAGAACGCTTAAGGCCACAGGGTTTGGAACCTTTCAATTTCGAACATTCGAATGTAACAGACGGCCTTTGGGTAGCCGAAGGTTTTACCCAATATTACGGCAATCTATTGCTAACACGCGCTGGCTTCAGGTCGATAGACAATGCGGCGCAAACCTTTAACGGCTTGGTTAACCAGGTATTGAATACGCCTGGCGCCAAAAACTTTACGCCTATACAAGCCAGCCGCTATGCGGTGTTTGCCGATGCAGGAGTGGCCATAGACCAAACCAACAAAGTCAATATCTTTACCTCTTATTATACTTATGGCGCGGCAGTAGCCTTGGCCCTAGACCTGCGCCTACGGGCCGATTTTAAGCTTACCCTCGACGATTACATGCGTGCGCTATGGAAAGCCTATGGCAAAACAGAAATCGCCTACAGCATGGCCGATTTGGAAAAAAACTTGGCACAGCTCACCAAGAACCCAACTTTTGCCAGCAACTTCTTTAAAAACTATGTGTACAGCACCAATAAAGAAGATTATGCCAATCTATTGCTCAAAGCGGGCTTTGTATTGCGCAAAGCTAACCCTGGCAAGGCCTATACCGGCTTAAGCAGGCTGACTTTCGAAAATGGCAAAGCTACCCTGTCGCAGACTGCGGTTGGAACCCCTGCCTATGATGCAGGTCTCGACATTGGCGATATCCTTTTAACCATCGATGGCATAGAAATCAAAGACCAAGCTACCCTGACGAAAGTTACCGACGACCATAAGCCTGGCGACGTTGTGACGGTTACCTATAACTATCGCGGGCAAGACAAAACAACCAAACTCACCTTCAGCGAAAATCCAGCATTAGAAATCGTAAGCATTGAAAAAATAGGTGGCAATTTAACGCCGGCTATGCAAGCTTTTAGAGACAGTTGGCTAAATTCGCAGGTAAAATAGCATAATATGGCAAGAGCCAAATCAACAACCCAAATCATGATGAGAA
>JBCNPG010000452.1:0-3418 GCA_039593445.1 Pedobacter sp. | reverse complement strand
ATGTTTTTCCAGCAATCAGAAAGAAATATAGTGCATCGGCTTACGCCAGTTATATCGGTCAATCTTATGCGGCTAGTTATGCCAATTATCTGTTTTTGAATGAACCTACGCTCTTTAATGCCTACATCTTAATCGCTCCCGAAAAAATAGGCGAAGGCCAGCCTGGTTTTGAAATCAGCGAAGACAACAAGCGTTTTTACAGCCAAAACAAACGTATGTATTATGTAGCCACCGGCGAGGACGACATTGCTCGCCGGATAGCTTATGCCAAAGAAATTGCCCAAAAAACCAAAAGCCTGGATACTGCCAGCTTTAGCTTTGAATACCGTCATTTTGCCAATGCAGACCATAATACCTTGTTTGCTTATGCCTTGCCTAATGCTTTGGAGTTTTTGTATAAGCCTTATCAGGAAATATGGAATGAGAGTAATAAGTTAACAGTTTATCAGCAGCTGCAGCAAGCAGAAACACGGCTAAAAAACAGTTATGGCATCAGCCTCGAACCTGTTTTTAAAAATTACAATGGCCTATTGATGGCAGCTACCCAAAAGAAAGATACCAGTAGCTTGATTGCAGTGATTAAACATTTTGAAAACGAAAAAAGCAAGGGGATAGACTATCGTAATTTTGGATATATGCTAAATATCAACGGACTTGCCCAGCTTTCTTATGCCTATTACCAAAAAGCACTCCATAAAATCAATGCTACTGAAATCCATACGAAAAGCGGGCATCAAGCATTGGTAACCTGTTATCGCGATATGGCTTTAAATTTCAATAAAGACAAACCGGCTCAAGGTTGGGAATTGCTGGAGAAGGCATTAAAGGATCCCTATATCCAGGATGTAAGCTTTAAATACGATTTGGGAAAGTTTGCCGTAGAAAACAATATAAACATTGAACAAGGCTTGAATTACCTGCTTAGCTTTGCCAACGACCGCAAAAATAGGGTTGATATTATTAACGTACCTTATCGTAGGATAAATCTGCTCATCGCCAAGGCTTATGCCATATTGAAAGATAAAAACAAAAGCATTTACTATGCCCAGCTGGTGTTAAAAGAGGATCCCAAGAATACGGATGCCATGGCGCTTCTTGAGAAATAGCTTAAGGCTAATAATTGTCGAAAATGGGGTAATAAGGTTTTTCGATAATTCCTTCATCGCTTAGCAACTGGCTTAACAAGGGGTCGGCTAGGATTTTAGCCAGCTTAGTCTTTTTGCCGTTTAGCCACACGGTGTTTTGTACCAATCGTACGCCATGGCTATAATCGGCCCAGGTATTGGTGTGCTTGTTGTACAAAGGTTGGATGGCTTTTCCGTTTGGTTGATGCCAGCCATAGATAACTACACGAGGGCTTGTTTCGCCATATATTTTATTGCTGGTCACAATATCCTTCTTGTCTCCTGCAGTGAGCGCGCCATTGGCATGTTCGTTCAGGTAGGGCCGGAGCTGTTGTTTAACCAATTCGTTATGCGCCATAAATACCGGAATTGTAGTCATGGCTTTGCTGGGCGGTATAGGTTGTGGCGCTAACTTGATGCTTGCATGTTGATAAATCAGGTCGCTCATTTTCCTTGTCGGCAGGCTGCAATGCAACAGATTGGCTACCTTTTGGGCCAAAATGGGGGTCATGGGCATATAAAAATAATCATCATTGCTGCCAATGGCCACGTAATCGGGCAGTACAAAAAAGACCAATTCGTAATCCTGGTTATTGATTGTGGCCCTTGATTCGATTTTCTGGAGCTTTCTCAAGAAGTTGGGCACATTACCGCTTCTGATTTCCTTGAATATGATCTTTTCACGCGCCATCAAGCTTAAAGTGCTGTCTGAGATACGGTTTGCAAAGGCTGTTCCCTCAAGCGCATTGGCCTTTCTTGGCTTTAGCCTTAATTCTTGGGCCTGTACCGCAAAAGTTAGCCATAAGCTTGCCAATAAGCAGGTTATACTTTTCATTTTGTTTTAGATTGGTTTTAAAAAGTCGATGTTGCGCTTCAGTCCACTAAATTTTGTCCTTTTAACCGCCGAGCCCTTAAAAACCTGTTTGAATACCTCATCGGTCATGTCTATCAATTCCTCTTTTTTAAGTTGTAGCAGCTCGTGGGCCGGTTCAAAGGCAGGTTCCTGGTGCGGAGTGGCAAAGCGGTTCCATGGGCAAACATCCTGGCAGATATCGCAACCAAACATCCAGTTCTCCATTTTGCCTTTAAACTCGCTCGGAATTTCATTCTTCAATTCGATGGTGAGATAGGAAATACATTTGCTGCCGTCGACGGTATAAGGTGCCACGATGGCATCGGTAGGGCAGGCATCGATGCATCGGGTACAGGAACCGCAATGATCGGCTACAAAAGGAGAATCGTATTCCAGTTCCAAATCGATGATGAGTTCGGCCAGAAAGAAAAAAGAACCCGCTTCCCTACTGATGAGGTTGGAGTTTTTGCCCCGCCAGCCCAAGCCGGCTTTCTGTGCCCATGCCTTGTCCATTACCGGAGCAGAATCCACAAAACACCGGCCACTTACCGCTCCAATCTCTTCGTTAATGAAAGCAAGGAGTGCTTTGAGCTTATCTTTGATGACTGTATGGTAATCGGTACCATAGGCATATTTTGATATTTTGGGGGCCTCGCTATCCAACTGTTTGGCAGGCGTGAAGTAATTGAGTGTTAGCGAAACCACCGATTTTGCCCCCTCAACCAAGAGGCGGGGGTCTAGCCGCTTGTCAAAATGGTTTTCCATGTAGGCCATTTCTCCATGGCGCTTATTGTTGACCCAATTTTCAAGCCTGGGTGCTTCTTCTTCCAAAAAACCGGCCTTTGAAATTCCACAAGCCATAAAGCCCAGCCGGAGTGCTTCGGCCTTGATCAATTGGCTGTATTTTGCGGCATTGTTAAACATCGAATTGCAAAGATAGCCTTTTGGCCTAAAACCTTTTAAAGCTTTGAGTTGTTAGTGTTTTATAAGATAAGGCTATTTAATTTAAATTCTCAATGTCATGGAAAACAATACAACCAACCATATCGAAGATCCAAATAAACCCGCTCCTCCAGTAGAAACCAATTACGATGCCCATCAAGAAAACCCTGGGCCTGCGCCTACAGTAAACGAACCCGATAATAAGGGCGCTGGTCAGGCTATGAAATGGATCATTCCTATTGTGGTACTCATCCTGCTCGTTATTTGGTTTGTGTTTTTTAGGAACAACGTAACCAAATAAGGGATGGCTGCAGTTTAGCAGGTTTACAAATGTTGCTATAGATTGATGAGTTAAAATAGCTTTCCGGTTTGTCCAAGCTTTATCCGGTTAAGGTGTTTGTAGGCCGCTTCGGTTACTTCGCGGCCACGGGTAGTGCGCATGAGGTAGCCTTCCTGGATGAGGAATGGTTCGTAAACCTCTTCAATGGTGCCGTCATCT
>JBCNPG010000451.1:0-3331 GCA_039593445.1 Pedobacter sp. | reverse complement strand
GTGTCAGCATCATTAGCGAAAAGGGCCTGCAATCTTTTTACGACCTTACCGAAGTTTATTGCCGACAAACCACCAGCGAAGAAATCGATTTCTATATCGACAATTTCAAGCCCTTTGACAAAGCAGGCAGCTATGGCATACAAGATTGGTATGGCGTAGCCGTAGTAGAGCGCATTGAGGGATCGTATACCAACGTCATGGGACTCCCTACGGAGAAGCTGTATCGCGAACTAAAGAAGTTGGGTTAACCAAGGCCAATCAAAAGAAGGGTAATTATGGATTGGTTAGAGAAGCCAAAACCCCCATCTTTAAATCGTAGGTAGAAAGTTTCAATTGTGTAATGCTTAGTTCGCTGAGCACATAATTGGTCAATATACAGGCCATCACGATCATGTCTACCCGCAAAGGAATCAACCCGGGCATATTGGCCCGCTCTTGGTGTGTGGCTCCAATAAGTTCTTGCGCAAGTTTTTGATAGGCATCCAAAGAAATGCTGGCTGTTGCCACCTGGTTGATGTCGAGCACCGGATCGATCATCCCTGCAAAGGTTTCAAAAGCGCCTGCCGAACCAATCAGGGTTTGGGGATGTTCTTTGCAGATGGCTTTCAGCTCCTCGAGTTCATCAGCTAGATGGGCTAAAATAAGTTGCTTGTCGTGGTCGTTAATGGGATCTGATTTAAAGAAACGTTGCATGAGGCGGGCTGCGCCGATATTGTAGCTTTTTTTCCAGATCACCTGTTCTTCGTTGCAGAGTATAAATTCGGTACTCCCGCCACCAATATCCATAATGAGGGATTTGCCCCTGATGGCTCCGCTCCATTTTACGCCTTCGTAAATGTAGGCCGCTTCTTGTTCGCCGTCAATAATTTCAATATTGATGCCCGCCTGGGTTTTGGCCTCGTTTACAAAAGCTGTTCCGTTGTGGGCACTGCGAACGCCAGAAGTAGCCATGGCCCTGATTTCGCTTGCCCCAAATTGATCGGCAATAGCCTTAAATTCTTTTAAACAGGCAATCCCCCTTTCGAAAGCGGCTGGAATAATCAGGTTGGCTTTGGTAATGTCTTCGCCCAGCTTAACGGGTTTGTTCGTTTTGAAGACAATTTGCGGTGTTTGGCCAAGCTTTTCGGCAATGATCAAATGGAAGGTGTTTGTTCCGAGGTCGATAACGGCTATTTTCATGCACAAAGAAATGTGGGGCTAATTTAGCGATCTGCCTTGGCAATTGCGATGGCTAAAGGCATAAAAACAAAGAGCGCCGAATTCTTTGAACCGGCGCTCTCTGCAAATCAAGCCAATGGGCTTAGTTTCTATAGGTAAACCACTTGAACATTTCCTTAAAAGTGGTTTTTTTGCCGTACATCAATATGCCTACACGGTAAATCCTGCTGGCAACCCAAACTGTGCCAACAAATCCGACCACTAAAATAGCCATCGATAGGATAAGCTCCCAGTTCGATACGCCATAAGGCATGCGCACTACCATGGCAATAGGTGAGGTAAAAGGTATCATGGAAAGCCAAAAAGCCACGTTGCCGTAAGGATCGTTGGTAACTACGCTCAGCGATAGGGCGTAGCCCAAGAGCAGGGGCAGCATGACGGGCATCATAAATTGCTGGGTTTCGGTTTCGCTGTCTACGGCCGAGCCAATGGCGGCATAGAGTGCGCTATAAAACAAGTAGCCTCCCAAAAAGAAGAAAATAAAGACCGATACGATTTTTCCAAAATCAAGTCCTGCCAGGCTTTTCTGTACATCGGCCATTGGCCCTTGCGCTGCCGCTACGCTGGCCGCTTGCGTACCCGTAGAAATCTGGCTGTTGGTTTGTGCCGAAGCCGCTATTTTCTTAACGTCTTCCTTGTTTACAAAAACGCTTACGGCAATGGTGCTGATGGTAAAAGTAAGTACGATCCATAAAACGAACTGCGTAAGGCCTACCAAGGCAATGCCGATGATTTTGCCCATCATGAGCTGAAATGGCTTCACAGAGGAAATCATGACCTCAATGATCCTGCTGGTTTTTTCTTCAATTACGCCACGCATAACCTGTACGCCGTAAAGCATGATAAACATGAACATGAGCACACCGGCAATAAAGGCAATAACCGTGCTCGCCCCGGCGCTTGATTCTTCTTCCTTGCCGGTTTCGGCAATTTTTTTGGTCGAAATATCAACCGAGGTTTTAAGTTGGTCCAAATCGCTTTGCGCAATGCCCGATTCTTTTAGCTTCTGGTTGCGTATCAATTCTTCAATATCGCCCGAAATACGGTTGCTTAACGAAAGGCCAGCCTGTTTTGCACCAAACAGTTCAATACCTTTCGGTTCCTTTAAACTAAATTCGGGCAGGTACAGGATATAGTCGTAGTCTGAGTTTTTGAGCGATTTCTTCAGCTGTTCCAACGATTTGTTCTCGTACACATAGCTGACGTTTTTGTCGTTGACCAGTTTCTCGGTCAGTGTTTTATTCTCGCTGACTACGGCAACCTTATTGTGTGTATCGCTGATGCCTTTGTAGGTAAAATAGCCAATGAGGCCATAAATACCTGCAATAAGTAGGGGCGTGAGGAAAGTCATGAGGATAAACGACTTTTTCTTTACCCTCGACAAATATTCTCTGCGTATGATGAGTAGAACCTTATTCATGTGTTTTTCCTTTCACTTTTTCAATAAAAATATCATTCATGGTTGGGATGACCTCATCAAGGCGACTAATGGAAACATGAGGCAATAGGGCTGCCAAGACCTCGTTGGCGGTTTTGTCTTTTTGCAATTGTACCTTGATCAGGGTTTTGTTTTTTGCAGTTTCGATTTGCAATACCTCGAATATGTTTTTGGCATTTGAGGCATCGTAATCGCCTTCGTATTCTACCCAATAGGTATTGTTGCGGTAGCTGCTCTTGATTTCATCCACAGCGCCGTCAAGGATTTTGTGCGAGCGGTTTATGAGGGCGATATTATCGCACAGTTCTTCTACGCTTTCCATACGATGCGTAGAAAAGATAAAGGTAGCGCCTTGTTTGTTCAGTTCGAGGATCTCGTTTTTGATGATATCGGCATTGACCGGGTCAAAGCCAGAGAAAGGCTCGTCAAGGATAATCAATTCGGGCTGGTGCAATACGGTAGCCACAAATTGTACCTTTTGCTGCATGCCCTTGCTCAGGTCTTCTACTTTTTTGTTCCACCAGCTGGCCATATCCAATTTTTCGAACCAAAATTTGATGCGCTTGGTGGCTTCGGCAGTGCTCAGGCCTTTAAGCTTCGACAAATACAATACCTGCTCGCCAATCTCCATTTTTTTGTAGAGACCACGTTCTTCGGGCAAGTAGCCGATTTGTG
>JBCNPG010000450.1:0-3427 GCA_039593445.1 Pedobacter sp. | reverse complement strand
AGACAGCAGCCAGTTCAAGATCCCTAAGAGCCAGCTGAGTTTGTTCTAGCCATTGCTTGGAAAATGTTTTACAGCCCGCTTGGGCATCACCTCGCCTTTTGCTACTTTTGGCACTCAACCCGATTACATGAAAATTGCTTTAATTACCTATCAGGACAAAGGGGCCTATGCTTCGCCAACCGCAGAAAACGAAGACGACAAACTGCTGGAATTTCTGCAACACAAAGGCTTAAACATGGAAAAGGTAATTTGGAATGACCCACAAATCAATTGGGAAAACTACGATTTAGCCATTTTAAAATCGCCATGGGACTATTTTGATCTCATTGCCGATTTTTATGCCTGGTTGGAAATGCTAAAAAATAAAAACGTGAAGCTGCTTAACCCAACAGCTACCGTAAAATGGAATGCCGACAAGCACTACCTTCAAGACATCGAAGCCAAAGGACTTTCGATTACGCCCAGTATTTTCTTGGAAAAAGATAGCAGTGTTAACCTGGCTTATTATTTCGATGAATTTAAAGTGGAAAAAATCATTGTAAAACCTTGCGTAAGTGGCGGCGCAAAGAATACTTTCAAAGTTACCCAAACAAATGTTGATGAAATCAATACCAAACTCCAGACACTGATACGCGAAGAAGCATTCATCATACAGCCCTTTCTATCCGAAATTGAGGAGAACGGTGAATGGTCATTTTTGTTTTTCGATCAACAGTTTAGCCATGCCTTGCTCAAAAAGGCCAAAACCGGCGATTTCAGGGTTCAACATGCCCATGGAGGCAGCATACACCCACAAGAGGCGCCTGCCCAATTGCTTCAAAGCGCACAACAGTATGTAGATCTATTTGCCCACAATTGCTTATATGCCCGTGTTGATGGCACGGTAGTAAATGGAGAATTTTTATTGATGGAGCTGGAACTAATCGAACCTTTCCTATTTTTAGATACAGACCCAAATGCCTGCGAACGATATTATCAAGCCTTAATCAAACTCATCAACTAATCACCTGCCAATCGGATCTGCAATCTCGGCCCATTTAATGTTGGGTTTACACCCCAATCAGCATAAAACAAATGACCTGTTAATCTGTGGCTACTATTGGCCGAGTTTTGACCTAACTTTGGATTTGTGCCCCAATAATGACTAATTATCGCCTCGTCCCAAAATCCTGTGTCCAGTAACTTCCAACCCTAGCAGCTCCCATTTCCTTGTAACTGGCACTCATGATATTTTTACAGTGCCCTTCGCTACTTAACCAGGAATTCATCACGGCTTGTTCGTCTTTTTGCCCCTTGGCAATATTTTCTGCAATGGCTTTCCAGGTATAGCCCACTGCATCAAAACGATCGGCAAGGGTTTTGCCATCGGAAGAAACATGGTTAAAAAAGTTATTTTGGTACATATCGTTGCTATGATTGTATGCGGCTTTGGCAATGACATCGCTCCAAGTTAAAGCCGATACAGGAGGCATAACCGTTGTGCCACAATTGCAGCCATTGGCCCGTACCTGATTAACCAGTTTCAGCAAAAGCGCATGATCCAAACTGGTTGCTACCGCATCGGTATTCCCCCTTTGATCGGGATTAGCCTCAGCACCATTGTCTTTACAGCTCAGTACTACACCAAAAAGTACAACAAACAAAACAACAAATCTCTTCATTCCAACGGCTTTATTTCGGCAGGGTCAAAAAAAACACCTACCAAGTTCATGATAGGTGTTTAACGATTTGAGGCTTGATATGGTATTAAGCGCCCTCTTCTTTTTTCTTTTTCTTACCGCTGCTTTTGTTCACTACGGTAATTTCTTCTTTTTCTTTATTGTAGTCGATTTCTAAAGTATCTCCATCGTGGATTTCTCCTTTCAGGATTTCTTCCGCAATTGGATCTTCCAGGTACTTTTGGATGGCACGTTTCAACGGACGGGCACCAAAATTACTATCAAAGCCTTTTTCGGCAATGAAATCTTTGGCTACATCGGTCAATTTCACTTCATAGCCCAAGTTGTGTACACGACCAAATAGCGATTTCAACTCGATATCGATAATTTTGAAGATCTCTTCTTTGCCCAAGCTGTTGAATACGATCACATCATCGATCCTGTTTAGAAATTCTGGTGCAAAAGCGCGTTTCAATGCATTTTCAATTACGCTACGGCTGTGGATATCGTTTTGGCTTATTTTAGCCGAAGTAGAGAAACCAACACCTTGACCAAAATCTTTCAATTGGCGTGCACCAATATTAGAAGTCATGATGATAATGGTATTTCTAAAATCCACTTTACGTCCTAAACTATCGGTCAACTGACCCTCGTCTAATACCTGTAACAAAATATTGAATACATCGGGATGTGCTTTTTCAATTTCGTCGAGCAAGATTACCGCATAAGGTTTTCTGCGAACTTTTTCAGTCAACTGGCCACCTTCTTCGTAACCTACGTATCCCGGAGGCGCTCCGACCAAACGTGAAACCGCAAATTTCTCCATGTACTCGCTCATGTCGATTTGGATCAGCGAATCATCGCTATCAAACATGAAACGGGCTAATTCTTTCGCCAACTCGGTTTTACCAACACCTGTTGGACCTAAAAAGATGAACGATCCGATTGGTTTCTTAGGATCTTTCAATCCGGCCCTGGTACGTTGGATGGCTTTGGTCAGTTTCTTGATGGCATCGTCTTGTCCGATAATTTTTTCGGCCACGGTATCGTACATATTCAACAGCTTCATGCTGTCGGTCTGTCCAACGCGTTGCAACGGAATGCCGGTCATCATCGAAACCACTTCGGCCACATTGTCTTCGCTTACTTCGTAGCGTTTGGTTTTGGTTTCGGCTTCCCATTCTGCTTTGGCACGTTCCAATTCCTCTAACAGGTTCTTTTCGGTATCGCGCAATTTGGCAGCCTCTTCATATTTTTGGCTCTTCACCACCTTGTTCTTTTCAACTTTGATATCTTCTATCTTGCTCTCGATAGCGATAATGTTTTCTGGAACATGGATATTGGTCAAATGCACCCTCGATCCTGCCTCGTCTAAAGCGTCGATGGCTTTATCTGGCAAGAAACGATCGGTAATATACCTCGAAGTTAAAGCCACACAGGCATTGATCGCTTCTGGGGTATAAGTCACACCGTGGTGCTCCTCATATTTTTCTTTGATACGGTTCAAAATCTCCACGGTCTCATCTGGCGTAGCCGGCTCGATCATTACCTTTTGGAAACGACGGTCAAGAGCACCATCTTTTTCAATATACATTCTATACTCATCCAAAGTAGAAGCGCCAATGCATTGGTCGGCATCCTGACGAAGCTGATCCTGCCGAACATCAAGTCGACCATCGCCTCCCTCGGCATCATTCTGTTCATCAACGGCTGGAACGAATATCTGTGGCCGATGCTGATCACGAAGAAGATGGAAAACGCCCCCCTCC
>JBCNPG010000045.1:0-11154 GCA_039593445.1 Pedobacter sp. | reverse complement strand
TCTTCGATAGAAGTAGTCTTTCTTTCCGCAAAACCATCGATTACTACTTTTTTGCCAGCAATATCCTTTGGCATAAAGAAAGCATAGTCTTTAAAGTTAACGAACATGGTCTCGCCATTTGGCATTTTTAGGTTCATAAAACAGCCTTTTTTCTTGCATACGCTTACAACCTCTCCAATCACCTTCATATCGGCCTTGGTTTTATCGCCTAATTTCGTATTGACCTCTGCAGTGGTAATTGCGTTTCCCTTTTTAACGCCTTCTCCAAAGGATTGGCCTTCGTAGGCGTCTTGGGCAAAGGCAAATGCAGCAAATAGGCATAATGCCAAGCTTAAAACTAATTTTTTCATCTGTTTATAATATTTGGTGTAAACTCTTATCTGAAAGCAAAAATATTTAAATCTTTCTAAATAGTAAACGATGTGGCGGGAAATTTTATGTCATAAAAAAACCCCACTGCTCTTAGCAGTGAGGTTAATCATCCCTATTGTTGTTTTACCCATTGCTGGATAAGAACGATAAGGGTAATACAACAAGCTGTCCAATTTTGAGACTTTTGTTTGTAAGTTGTATAATTAATTGATTATCAGTGTTTTTTATTGTTTGTTCTTGGGTGTGCCAAACTTTTTTCCTAAGCTGATGTGTAGAGAAAAATGCCAATTTGCCACAAAAGTGTAGAGAAAATTGCCACCTCAAACTCTTATTAACCAGGCTTTCTACCCAAAAAGCAAGGCAAATACTTCTTCGATCTTGGCCACGGTAACCAGTTGGATTTTGAATTTGGTCCGGTCTATTCCTTTCATATTGTAGCTCGATATCACAATTTTCTCAAAGCCAAGCTTTTCGGCTTCGGCTATGCGCTGCTCAATGCGGTTAACGGCCCTGATTTCTCCCGATAGCCCCACCTCGGCGGCAAAACATATTTTGGATGAAATGGAAATGTCTTCGTGCGAAGAAATAATGGCGGCCATGATGGCCAAATCAATGGCAGGATCTTCTACTTTGATGCCTCCTGCAATATTCAGGAAAACATCTTTGACACCCAGCCTGAAGCCACATTTTTTTTCAAGCACAGCCAGCAACATGTTCATTCGCCTGATGTCGAATCCCGTAGCCGATCGTTGCGGCGTTCCATAAGCCGAAATACTAACCAGCGCCTGTGTTTCGATCAGCATTGGCCTAGCCCCTTCTAAGGTGGCTCCGATGGTAATGCCGCTCAGCTCTTCATCGCGCTGCGAAAGCAAGATTTCGGAAGGATTGGACACTTCCCTCAACCCATTGCCCTGCATGGCATAGATGCCCAATTCGGCAGTTGCGCCAAAGCGGTTCTTGATGGAGCGGAGAATGCGATAAATATGGTGCCTGTCGCCCTCAAACTGCAATACGGTGTCAACCATGTGCTCTAATATTTTAGGGCCTGCAATGGCGCCGTCTTTGGTAATATGTCCAATCAGGAAAACTGGAGTAGCAGTTTCTTTGGCAAAACGCAACAGTTCGGCCGTACACTCGCGTACCTGCGAAACACTGCCAGGGGTTGATTCGATGTGAGCCGAATGCAGGGTCTGTATCGAATCGACGATGACAATTTCAGGCTCCAATTGTTCGATCTGCTTAAAGATATTTTGGGTAGCCGTTTCGGTCAGGATGTAACAATCGGCTTTAGGGCTATTGGTAATGCGTTCGGCGCGCATTTTAATCTGCTGTTCGCTCTCTTCTCCAGAAATATACAATATTCTCTTGCCGGGCATGTTGAGGGCCAGTTGCAGCATCAGGGTCGATTTGCCGATGCCCGGTTCACCACCAATCAGGATTACGGAACCAGCAACCAGTCCGCCACCCAGTACACGGTCCAATTCCGCATCGCTGGTCAGGGTTCTTTCTTCTGAAACGGTTTCAATTTGCTCTACTTTGCTGGGCTTGTTGAGGCGTTGGGTACCATTAGCCGATTTCCAGGTGGGTACATTGAGGGCGCCCTTGTCTATAACCTCTTCCACAAAAGTATTCCATTGGTTGCAAGATGGGCACTTGCCTAGCCATTTGGGCGATTCGTAGCCGCAGCTTTGGCAGAAATATGCTGATTTAGTTTTAGCCAAGTGATTTTGGATGTTAGATTGACGATTTTAGATTTTTATTCAGCTAATTTAGCTAAAATATTTAGCAAAAATAAATTTTTTGTACAGTTGGGCACTTTAGTTCTAGTCAATATGGCTCAATCTGCGATTAAAACGGTAATTAACAGGGTGTTTTTACCCAAGCACAGAAAAAAGGCCTGAGCTAACTTTAGGTGTTGATCGTGAATGGCGACAACCAGCGGAGCCGAAAACTGCATAATGGAAGAGTAGGCACAAACACAATCACAATGGGATACGGACCAGATAACAATCTCCAAATCGATTGGGGAAAAACAATTCAATTGAAAGTGCCGAAATACGCACAGGTAAAACTTACTTTTTCTTCAGAAGCGGCCTGGGAAAATGCCATATGCATCTACGATTCGGCATATAATAAGGTCTTCGAAAAAGGGAACCAGGCCGGGAGGAATTTAAACCCGGAAGTTTATGGCCGGAACAGGGTAGAAGAACGAATGATTTTTATTACAGGCTGGCACAAGAACGGGCCTGCCGACGGAGGAAAGCCTTGGTATCAATCGCCATGCAGGTATTCTCCTAATGCAGGCGATAATTTTGGTAGCGGGGTAATCGGTTTCGAAGATGCCGGCGATGGCGACTACAATGATATCATGGTTTCCTATGTATTCGAGTAAAGGCGATAGTGGCAGGCATTCAGGTATTTGTCTTTGTGTCAAATATTTATTAACTTAAAGTTAATTAAACAACCTAACCAAAACTTAAAATTATGAACAAAGACAACCTGCTCAGCAAAGCTGAAATGAAAAAAGTAATGGGTGGCGATGGTCCACCTCCCGAATCTTGCCTTGGCCAACCAGAATGCAAGGATTGTTGCAGATACACCTCTAATGTAGGCCGTTGCGAAATGCTATGCGACATGCACCAAACCACGTAGTTTGCCTGCTAAAATCCGATCATTAAAAAAGCCTGGTTTCTTTAACAGAAGCCAGGCTTTTCAATGTTTTGAATAGCCGATTACAATTTGATTTCTTCGTCTTTTGAAGAAAGGAAATGAAATTCGGTTAGGTGGTAGGAAGATACCGCTTTAACCTTAACACGCTGGCCAAATTTGAAGAACCATTTCCACTGCAGGGAGAACAGGCCTTTTTTAATGTAGGCCGCTATATAGGGATGAACACATAAGGTAATGTTCTTCTCGTTCTGCTCCTGTAAGATGTAGGTCAGGTTGCTTTCTATATCATCCATCAATACAATGCTGGCTTTGATTTCGCCGGTTCCATCGCAGGTTGGGCATTTCTCTACCGTAACAATGTTCATTTCGGGCCTTACCCTTTGGCGGGTAATCTGCACCAGGCCGAATTTGCTCGGAGGCAAAATGGTGTGCTTGGCGCGGTCGAGCAGCATCAGCTCACGCAGGTAGTCAAAAAGCACCTTGCGATTGGCCGGTTTGTGCATATCGATGAAATCGATTACCACGATGCCCCCCATATCCCTCAGCCTCAGCTGACGCGCAATTTCCTTGGCGGCTTCCTTGTTTACCTGAAGCGCGTTTTCTTCCTGGTTTTCCTTGCTGGCCGTCCGGTTGCCGCTGTTTACGTCGATTACGTGCAGCGCTTCGGTATGTTCAACAACCAAATAGGCGCCACCGGCCAGGTTTACGGTCTTGCCAAAAGCATTCTTAATTTGTTTTTCTACGCCGAAATGTTCGAAAATAGGTTCTTTATGTTTGTAATATTTCACGATTTTCTCCATTTCTGGCGAAATTTCGTGCACATAAGACTTGATATCTTCGTACAGGCCCGCATCGTTTACATAGACGTTGGCGAAATCGGTGTTTAAAATATCTCTGATTAGGGTAGAAGTACGATCCATCTCTCCCCAAACACGTTTAGAGGGCTCGGTATCGGGCAGTTTCTTGGTGAAGCTTTCCCATTTGGATATCGAATCCAATAAATCCTTTTGCAGTTCGGCAACGCCTTTTCCTTCTGAAACCGTTCTAATGATGACCCCAAAATTTTGAGGCTTGATACTTTCGATAATCTTTTTGAGTCGATTACGTTCGGTATTGCTCTTAATCTTTTTAGAAATCGATATCACATTAGAAAAAGGTACGAGCACGATATATCTTCCGGCAATCGAAAGATCAGAGCTCAACCTTGGTCCTTTAGTGGAAATAGGTTCTTTGGCAATTTGAACCGGCAAGATTAAATTTTTGCTGACGATCTCGGATATCTTACCCGCTTTGTTGATGTCGGCTTCTAATTTAAAATTATCTAATAAAGTGCCATTGACTGTGCCGTTACGCTTAATTTTAGTCAGCTTTATCAAAGATTGTACCTGTGGGCCAAGGTCGAAATAATGCAGAAACGCATCTTTTTCGTAGCCAACATCAACAAAAGCGGCATTTAGGCCAGGCATGATTTTTTTGATGCGGCCCAAATAAATATCGCCTACGGCGTAGTTATTGTTAACGTGCTCTTTATGGAGCTCGACGAGGTATTTGTCTTCAATTAAAGCTATGGTTACCCCCGTAGGAGTAGAATCGATTATTAATTCCTTTACCAAAAGCTACAGATTTTAAGGCAATTGAATGCCCTATTACACTTGGACAAAAAACACATAGAATCCAAAAATAAATACCATGCAAAACAGTATTTATTTTTGGCCAATACACAGTTAGGAAAAACCTATTTTTTCTTGTGTCTGTTTTTTCTTAAACGTTTTTTGCGTTTGTGGGTAGCCATTTTATGTCTTTTTCTTTTTTTACCGCTTGGCATAATCTTAAGTTTTAAATGTTTTTATTAATCTGTTAATTAACGTTTATTTTTTAACTCGGCCACTTTCTTGTCTATAAACGACGACAAGGTTGGGTTGGCCGCTAATTTCTTGCTGTTCAAATAAGCGTCTATTGCTTCTTTGTTCTGACCCAGGCTTTCGTAAGCCGTAGCCAGGTAAAAATAGGCATCTGGTGTTGCTTTAATTTGGCTAATGATATTGTTGAAGCGAACAATAGCTTTGTCAAACTGTCCAGATTTGATGGCGAACATGCCTAAATTCATGTTTGCCTTTAAGTTTTTTGGATCTTTCTCTACCACTTCGCGCAACATGGCAATGCCTTGCATCGGCGCACCTAAGCCGTTTACGATGGTAATGCCTAATCCGGTTTTGGCATCTAAGCTGTTCGAATCAAGCGTTAAAGCCTTGGTAAACGCGTTGTTGGCTTTTTGCAACAGGCTGGGCTGCACAAGGCTATCCTGTGTATTATCGAAAGCCTTTAGAAACCTGTTGCCTGCATTGAGCCAATTCGCTAAAGAAGATTCCCCATTGGCAAGCACTTCAAGGTACAGGGCGCTGGGCGCCGGTTGTTCCAAGTCGTCCCATTTCTGGGCCAGCTTTTGCGCTTGGGCCAGCTTTTCGGTTCCAGAAGCACTTTTGTAAGTGTTTTCCAATACCGTAATCTCTTTGCCGGAAGCACTGCTGATTAGGTTTTTTGCGGTGGAAGATATTTCTTCGATGCTCAGCTGTGGCGTAGTGGTTTGGTCAGCCATAGCGGCCGGTTTGGCGGCCTCTTCTTTGGGTTTGACCAAGCCTTTGATCGGTCTGGTAAACAAAAATCCACCAAGCAATACAATTGCAACAATGATAAGTGCTTGTTTTGTACGGATATTGTTTGCCATGACGATACGATTAAGCTTCTGCTTTAACTTTTTTAGAGTTGTTTTTTACCTTGTCGACAAAAACTTTTGCTGGCTTAAAGCTAGGAACAAAATGCTCTGGGATGATGATCGCCGTATTTTTAGAAATATTTCTAGCAGTTTTTTGTGCTCTCTTTTTTACAACGAAACTACCAAAGCCTCTTACGTAAACATTTTCGCCGCCAATCATGCTGTTTTTGATCACTTTGAAAAATGCCTCCACTGTTTCTTGCACGTCTACTTTTTCAATTCCTGTCTTTGTTGATATTTCCGAAATAATATCTGCCTTAGTCATATTTTCTATTTATTAAGTTATTGAGTATTAAATATTATAACTGTTTTGGGGTTGCAAAAGTATTGCTTTTTAATGAGATAGGAAAATAAAAGATGATTTATTTACAATTGGCCGTATCATGTAAATGCAAGTTTTGCCAAAATGCTAGATTAAGGTTGTATTTTTGGCGAAATGAGCTTTCAGCAGGAAATTATAAAATGGTATAAAACCAACAAACGCAGCCTCCCTTGGCGCGATACGACCGATGCTTATGTGATTTGGCTTTCGGAAATCATCCTGCAACAAACGCGGGTAGAGCAGGGGCTTCCCTATTTCAATAAGTTCTTGGAAAACTTTCCTACAGTAAGCGATTTTGCCCAGGCCAGCGAAGTACAGGTGCTGAAACTTTGGCAGGGCTTAGGTTATTACTCAAGAGGGCGCAACATGTTGTTTACCGCCAAGCAGGTAATGGATAAACATAACGGCGTATTCCCGGTTCGGTACGACCAGTTGGTGAAGCTTAAGGGAATAGGCGATTATACCGCGGCCGCCATTTCGTCCTTCTCGAGCAATGAAGCCAAAGCTGTGCTGGATGGTAACGTGTTTAGGGTTTTGGCGAGGTGTTTTGGAATAGCAGAGCCCATCAACTCCACCCAAGGGAAAAAAGCCTTTGGAGCATTGGCGCAAAGCCTGATTGATGGACAGGAACCTTCGCTGTACAACCAGGCCATAATGGAATTTGGCGCTTTGCAGTGCAAGCCTAAGTCGCCGGCCTGCCAAATCTGCCCCCTACAGCTTGGCTGCTATGCCCTGCGGCATAAACAGGTTGAAATATTGCCGGTTAAGCTGAAAACCGTAAAGGTTAAAGAGCGCTGGTTCAACTATTTTGTAGCGCTTAGCGATGGACATATCCTGGCTAAGGAAAGAAAAGCCGGCGATGTATGGCAACACCTCTATGATTTTCCGTTGATTGAGACGGCGCAAGCGGTTGGCCCCAGCGACGAAAACTTTAGACAAGAAATAGAAAATCTTTTTGGCGAGGCGGCCGAAATCGGCCTTATCATGCAAAAGAAGCACATATTGACGCACCAAATTATATATGTACAATTTTTTGCTTTAGACAATTATATTGTTAACTTTAAGTTGCATACAGAAATTAAATCGGTTTTGCTCGAAGAATTTGAGGCTTTGCCCCACCCGAAAGTAATTAGCGAATTTATGGAACTGCATGTAAAGAACTAATCAAATAGAATATATGTCGGGTATTAACAAAGTTATTTTAGTTGGGCATTTGGGCAAAGACCCAGAAGTTAGGCACTTAGAAGGAGGAGTTACAGTAGCAAGCTTTCCGTTGGCTACGTCGGAGACTTTTAACAAGGATGGCAAACGTGTAGAACAGACCGAGTGGCATAACATTGTGTTGTGGCGCGGCCTAGCCGAGGTGGCCTCCAAATACTTGCAAAAAGGCAAGCTGGTTTATATTGAAGGTAAATTACGCACGCGTTCTTTTGAAGACAAGGAGCGTGTTAAAAAATATGTAACAGAAGTTGTGGCAGAGAACTTTACCATGTTGGGCAGAAAAAGCGATTTTGAGGCCCCTTCAAATGGTCAGGAGAGCACTGCAACAAAAACAGAAGACGATTATGTTAGTCCTGTAGACGAAACGGGAGATCTGCCCTTTTAAATCTAATATCAAAACGCCGTTATGGAAAAGGGCCCGAAATTTTCGGGCCCTTTTCTTATTCTACGGTTACAGATTTGGCTAGATTTCTCGGCTGGTCTACATTGCACCCCCTCAGCACGGCAATGTGGTAAGAGAGCAGCTGCAGCGGAATGGTGGCCAGCAATGGCAAGAAAGCTTCGCTTGAATCCGGGATTTCTATACAATAATCGGCCATTTTCTTTACATCGGTATCGCCCTCGGTTACAATGGCAATAACTACGCCTTTCCTGGCTTTTACTTCCTGGATATTGCTGATTACCTTTTCGTAGGAAGAGTTTTTGGTAGCGATGAAAACTACGGGCATTTCCTCGTCTATCAAGGCAATAGGTCCATGCTTCATCTCTGCCGCCGGATAGCCTTCGGCGTGGATATACGAAATCTCCTTCAATTTTAAGGCGCCTTCCAAGGCTACCGGAAAACCGCTGCCCCTGCCCAGAAACAGGCAGTTTCTCGAATCCTTGAACTTCTCGGCAATGGCTTTGATCTGTTCGTTCGATTCTAAGGCGTGGTGGATCTTTTCTGGTATGCAATCCAGCTCTGTTAAAAGCTCAACTAGTTTTGAGTTGATAATGGTGCCTTTCTGCTGTGCCATATAGAAGGCCATCAGGGTAAGCACGGTAACCTGTGCGGTAAAAGCTTTGGTAGAGGCCACACCGATCTCTGGTCCGGCGTGGGTATAAACACCCGCATGCGTTATCCTCGGGATAGAGGCACCTACCACATTGCAGACCCCAAATATGGTAGCGCCTTTTTCTTTGGCCATTTCGATGGCGGCCATGGTATCGGCGGTTTCTCCAGATTGGGAGATGGCGATAACCACGTCCTTTTCGGTAATAATAGGATTCCTGTACCTGAATTCAGAAGCGTATTCTACCTCTACAGGTATGCGCGCATATTCCTCGATCAGGTATTCGCCTACCAAGCCGGCATGCCACGAAGTGCCGCAGGCTACAATAATTATGCGGTCTATGTTTTTGAGCTTTTCTGCAAATTCCTTAATGCCTCCCAGCTGCACCTTTCCTTCGGCAGGGTAAATACGGCCACGCATACAGTCCCTGATTGAACGTGGCTGCTCATAGATCTCCTTGAGCATGAAATGGTCGTAGCCACCTTTTTCCAGCATTTCCAGCTGCAATTCCAGTTCTTGGATGTAAGGTGTCTGTACAACATTATCCAGCCTTTTGATCAAAAGTTCTTCGCGTTTGATGAAAGCGATTTCGTTATCGTTAAGGTAAATAACGTTTTTGGTGTATTCGATAATAGGCGTTGCATCAGAGGCAATGAAGTATTCGCCTTCGCCAACGCCGATCACCATCGGGCTTCCTTTTCTGGCTGCAATGAGCTGATCGGGATGGTCCTGGTCCATAATGACAATGGCATAGGCGCCGTTCACTTCGTTAAGTGCCAGGCGTACGGCCTCCAGCAGGTCTATTTTTTCGTTTTGATAGATGTCTTCTACCAAATGGATCAATACTTCGGTGTCTGTATCGCTGTTAAAGGTATGCCCCCTCCTCAGAAGCTCCTCTTTAAGCGTAGCATAGTTTTCGATAATCCCGTTATGGATGATGCTCAGCCTGCCGTTGTTAGAGGTATGCGGGTGGGAGTTCCTATCTGATGGTGCGCCGTGCGTGGCCCAGCGGGTGTGGCCCATGCCAATAGTTCCGTTCAGGTTTTTGCTCTCGGCAAAATTCTCCAGTTCCTGAACCTTACCCGCCTTTTTATAGATGTTGAGGTTGTTATGGTCGATCAAGGCTATGCCCGCACTGTCATAACCCCTGTATTCTAGTCTTTTTAAGCCTTTAATAACGATTGGCCATGCCTCGCGAAAGCCAATGTAGCCTACAATTCCACACATATAGTATTGTTTAAAAAAATAAATCGCTCAAAAGTATTGCTTTTGAGCGATTTAATCAAACGTTTGCGTAGAATATATGCGGCTAGTTGATTTTAGTGTAATAGATATTCAGTTTCATGACGTTGTCGCCTGCTACGGGGTTCTTTTTAAACGACCCGATAACCGAGCGCGCACCTGATGCCATTGATGGGTTAAGACTAAACTCGTCGGTAGGTCTTGGGGCCAAAAACGTACCATAATCTTGCGTTTTACCATTAAGCAAATCCTGGATGTAAGCCGTTACCACAAATACATATTGTTTTTTGATGGCGTTGAAATAGCCTCCGAAAATTGCGGCGGTTTGGGTTACCCTCGGATCCGCAGGCGTGGTTAGGCTACCCCTGTCGTTATCCGGGATGTTTTTGCGCTGTTCGGCGATATCGTAGCGATAAAGCGCCAAGCGCGGTGCGGCATTAAACGGAATAGGATCGCTGCCAGTGCTCAAGTCTATGACCAATTCGGCCTTGTTTACAACCACTTTGCCCACATTGGCTACAAAGTTCTTCAGGTAAGGGAAAGAAATCTTGGTTCTTAAACCCGATAATGGCTGCAAATACGTAACCGGATATTGTTGGTTCGGATTAGCCAATTGGGTGCTAACCGCTGTGCTGTAATTGTGCGTAACGGTAGAAACCACCGGACTGCTCGAGTTGAGGATCGGGAAATTAACCGCAACCGTATCTGGTTGGTTGGTGGTGGTGTTTTGTTTTTTGTAGTAGAGGTACAATCCTGAAGTTGAGCCGGTAAATTCAAAAAACATCATGCCTCCATTCGTGGCCGAAGTGTTGGCCTTAACCTGTAGCCCCCTAAAAAAGCGCACGAAGTTTTGGTTGTATTTTAAGTTCTCGGCGTTGATGTTGATGATGTTGTTCTCAATAAAGGTTTTGTTGAGCTGGATCCTGATTTGTGGCGAGGCGCTGCGTATGGTGTCGGCTTTGCCAGTAACGATGTCGGTTACCTTAACCCTGGTATTAGGATATAGTTTGCCGCTTTTGCTTCCCACCACTGTATTTGAGGCGAGCCAGGTCTGGTTGCTTAAAAACGATTCGGATGCAGAAAGATCGTCAACCAACTGACGGACCTCTATGTTGAAGTTGGAAGTACTATCGCCATAAAACTCGCCGCCATAGTTAAGCACCAATACAGCCGAATCTAGCGTTGGGGTAGTGCCGAAGTTGTAGGCATTACTAGGCACGTTAACGGCCATAGAAAGGTTGGCTTCGGTTTTGCCAAGCAAAGGGTCCGTTAAAAGGCCCAGCGGATTTCTGGATAAGCCATTGGTAGATACGATCTTGTCGCTTAATGTTCTCGAACTGATGGTTATTGTATCTACTAGTGCACCCTGAATGGCGGTACTCGGGTCGATTTCCAAACCTATGGTTGAAGTCTTTTCGCATGAGGCGAAAAGAAAAAGACTTATCAACAGGGTCAATAAGTCTAATTTTAAGAATCTCATATTTATATTAAAAATAATGCTG
>JBCNPG010000449.1:0-3427 GCA_039593445.1 Pedobacter sp. | reverse complement strand
GCACCGATAAACATGGCGAATGGAATTGAAGCGGCAGAAACAAACAGGCTGTTGAATACGAAAATCAAACAGATGAGCGACAATACCAAGATGTGTCCTGCGGTAATGTTCGCAAACAAACGGATCATCAAAGCGATTGGCTTGGTTAACACACCGATCAACTCTAACGGAATTAAAAAGATCTTAATTGGAACGGGCACATTTGGCATCCAGAAAATATGTTGCCAGTAATGCTTGTTGCCATTAAATACGGTAAGCAACAACGTAAATATAGCCAACACCATCGTTACCGCAATGTTACCGGTTAAGTTGGCGCCCCCCGGCAAGAAAGGAACCAAGCCCAGCATGTTGTTGAACCAGATAAAGAAAAATACGGTCAGCAAATACGGCATGAAACGCTCATACTTATGGCCCAAATTTGGTTTGGCGATATCGTCTCTTACAAAAAGAATAACCGGCTCTAACCATGAAGCCAAACCTTTAGGCGACTTGCCTTGACGTTTTTTGTAGTTTCTGGCTACACTTAAGAACACCAACAGCATGATGATAACCGAAAGAAACAAAGTGCAGGTATTTTTCGTGATCGAGAAATCTAAAGGACGCTTGTTTTCGGCGTGATGCTCGGCATTCAGCTCTACATATTGGCCATGCTCATTGGCAGTTTCAGAAGCGAAATAGATCTTGTCGTGCATTTTCACAAAACGCTGGCCGTCTTTTTCCACCACCACCTTGGCCTCATCATCGTGGCCAAACTCGCTATTGTTAAAAGTAACCAACTTGCCATTGGCATACAAAATTACCGGAAGACCGATATAGGTATCGCCAATTACGTGCCAGCTGTGCGAGTCGGCAACGTGGTGCAAAGCAAATTTGCCTATATTAAATTTTTCTTTTTCGGCAGGGGCTTCATGTGATTTTTCTGCTGCATGCGCGGTGTCGGCTTGAGCTTTTACCCCAACAGACGACAACAAAAACGCCGAAAAAAGCGTAAAAACAACAATTAACCTCTTAAACTTGAATTCAAAAACGTGGCTACAATCCATTTACTCGCAGATTTTTACTATTTATTTTGGTGGCGCAAGTTACGCAACAAACAGTATATTTCAAAGAAGGTAAACAATAAATATAAAGAAAAAAAATTGAGGGCAAACACAATGCTTTTTTCCTTGTTGTTTAGGCTGTAAATCAGCACGAAAGCCATAGAAAAGAGCATCTTCAGCGCAATAGAACCCATAATAGCCATAATGCCACTTTCGGGGTTGCGTTTGATGCCCAGAAAAGCAACGATGTAGGCAATAAAAGTGAGACCGGCCAAAAAGCCAAACACAAGCCAAAACTTATGGATCAACACCTGAACGCCCGGAAAAGCATGGGGCAACGCAATGGCAATGCCGGCCAGCACCGCCGTATAGATAATATAATATAAAGTAAAACGTTGTATGCCCAAATCTGTAATTTTTTACAAAGGTATAAAAGAAAGTCTTAAGTCGAGAGTCTATAGTCCGTGGCTGATGGGCTATGGCCACGATATCATGCTTAGATTGGGCGAAAGCGGATGAGCTGCGAGCTAACAGTTTGCCTAAACCAGTAGCAATGAACCTATCCGCTATTTATCCTTGGTAACCGACTGCACCACTTGATACAACGAAAAAACAACCCCTATAAGTCCCAGCAAAGCCATAAAGATGGGCTTTTTGCCATTACGGTGCTGATCTATCTGGTAGCCAATAAATGCAAATACGCCAATGGTGGCCAGCATCTGAAAGGCAATACCTGTATATTTGGCAAAATTACGGGCCTTTTTCCCTCTGGAGCTGTTTTCTGGTTCTTCCATGTTTCGACACAATAAATTTATACTAAATATGAAGAATATATTGCCGAATAAAATATTTTTGCATAACATATTATTATATTGCCATTAACACTCACAACCATACATCCTTGAACAACTACGCAAAACTGAGTATAAAGACCATCCTGCTTGGCTTGAGCCTAGTTTTTCTTTATGCCTGCTCAACGCAAAAGGACAATGCCGCCAACAGGAGCCTGCAAAACCTTTCGGCCCGTTATAATTATATCTATAATTCGAATGTATTGCTGGAAACCTATCAGGAAGAGCTTGCCCAAACCTATAAGGACAATTACGACGATTTTTTGAGCGTTTACATCGCTCCCGAACCCATAGATTACCTTAGCGGCGCTTCAAGCGCAACCGGCGACACCAAGGCCCTGGATGAAATCATTAAGAAAGCACAAACCATCATCAGCGAAAAAGGCCTCAGCAACTATATAGACGAGGCTTACATGCTGTTAGGTAAAGCCAATTTCTACAAAGGCAACTTCTTTATCGCCAAAGAATACTTTGATTATACCGCTAAGGCCTATCAAAAAGACAAGAACACCCAGCTCGCCGCCCTCAACTGGAAGGCACGAAGCCTGATGCAGCTGCACAGCGACATTCAGGCACGCGAAACGCTTGATACGGTTTTGCTCAGCCTCGATTCGGTAAAGCACCACAAAGCCGAGCCCTTGGCTACACTGGCCCAAATGAGCATCAACCAACGCGATTACAAAAAAGCGATCGGCTATTTAACCCAGGCCATTAAAGAAAGTGGCCAAATGCAGGCGCGTACCCGATGGCCGTACATTTTGGCACAGCTTTACGAACACGACAAGCAATACGAACCCAGCCTGCGCAACTACACCAAAGTAGAAAACAGCAATTCGCCATTTGAGATGTATTTTAATGCAAAACTGAGCAAAATACGCATCAACGATGTACTTAACAACCAAACAACCGACCGCAAAACGGCATTGCTGAAGCTGTTGAAAGACGACAAAAACCTCGACTATACCGACCAGATCTATTATGAGGTAGCCGAAGATTACCTGGGCGACAAAAACTACGACAAGGCCGCCGAGTATTACAAATTATCGGCCCACAAAAGCATCCGCAACAATTACCAAAAGGGCCTGGCCTATTTAAAACTGGCCGACCTCAACTTTAAAAACCTGGGCAACTACGTCAATGCCAAGCTTTATTACGACAGCGCCTTGAGCGTTTTGCCAAAGAACTACCCTAATTACGAGTCTATCCTCAAAAAAGGACAAAACCTCGAATACCTGACCGAACGCTATCAGCTTATTTCGGAGCAGGATACTTTGCAAGCCTTGGCTCGCCTGCCCCAAGAAGCCCGCGAGAAAAAGCTCAACGAAATGTTCGAGTCCAAAAAGGAAGCAACCAACACGGTTACAGCTACAGACAACATGGGCTCTTTCCAGCCCGACCTGCCTACGCGCCAACAAAGCGGAGGTACTTTCTACTTCAACAATCCGAATACCATCAGCAAGGGCTTTAACGATTTTAAACGGCGCTGGGGCAACCGCATTTTAGAAGACAACTGGCGCCAAAGCGTCAAGTCGTCGC
>JBCNPG010000448.1:0-3439 GCA_039593445.1 Pedobacter sp. | reverse complement strand
AAATATATGCAAGACAAAGGTTACAGGCCACAACAGGAATTATATCGGCAGTTTATCAACCAGAAAATACTTAGGGCAACCTACAGCAACAACCAGTTGCGCGAGCTCATGACCGATTTTTGGTTCAACCATTTTAATGTGTCGCTCAGCAAAAACCAATGTGCTTCTTTTGTGCCTGCCTACGAGCGCGACGTGATCCGCCCCAATGTATTCGGCCAATTCGACAAGCTTTTGTTGGCTACGGCCAAATCGCCTGCCATGCTGATGTACCTCGATAATTTCAGCAGCACAGGCAATAATGTAGTGCCAATGGAAGAGCCCGCCAACGAGATGATGGCCAATGGTAACCGTCAGGCACAATCGCGCAAAAGGCTGGAGGCGCTCATGCAAAAGGCAAAAGCCAATGCCAAAAACAAAAAACAGGGCCTTAACGAAAATTATGCCCGCGAGGTGATGGAATTGCACACCTTGGGCGTTGACGGTGGCTATACACAAACCGACGTAACCCAGGCCGCACGTGTTTTAACCGGATGGACGATTGCCCCAATGGGCGAAAATGGTTATGGAGCGCCAATCAAAAAGCTAATGGAAAGGGTAGGCGACGATAAATTGCGCCAGCAGGGATTTGTACATGATGGCGATTTCCTTTTTGCCATGAACCGACACGATAATGGCGAGAAAGTGGTATTGGGCAAAAAGTTCAAGGCAGGTGGCGGTTACGAAGAAGGCGTGGCTTTGCTGGAGATGCTGGCGCGTCATCCTTCAACAGCCAAGTTTATCTCGAAAAAAATCGCAGTTCGCTTTGTAAGCGACAATCCGCCACAAAGCCTGATCGATAAAATGGCCAAAACATTTGCCAGCAGCAATGGCGATATCAGGCAGGTATTGATTACCATGGCCAGTGCACCAGAATTCTGGTCGGCCGATGCCTTACGGGAAAAAACCAAATCACCTTTCGAATTGGCCATCAGTGCCGTACGCAGTTTAGACGCCAACGTGAAGCAACCTTACCAATTGTACACCTGGATCAACAAAATGGGGCAGCAAATGTATTATTACCAAGCGCCAACCGGTTTTCCAGACCGTGGCCAATATTGGATCAATACAGGCTCTTTGTTAAACAGGATGAATTTTGGCTTGGCCCTGGCTTCGCAGCGTATTCCGGGCATCAGCTTCGACTTGGCGGCGCTCAACAATCACCATGAACCTGAAAGTGCCGAAGCCGCCCTAAATATCTATGGCAAACTGATGTTGCCTGAACGCAAACTCGACGAAACCATATCGAGGCTAAAACCCATGCTGAACAACCCGGATCTGGAAAGCAACGTGGCTAAGGCAGCGGCCCAAAATGCGGCGCCTCAGCAAATGAACGCAATGGCCAATGAAGATGCCAATATTATGGCCGAAAATGCAGATCAAATGAAACCAAAAGGCAAAAAAGCCTTCGTAAACAATATGCCGGGCCAACAGGCAGGAAACAATTCCATGTTGGCACAAGTAGTAGGGGTAATTATCGGATCACCAGAGTTTCAACGTAAATAAAATTTATCATGACTTCGAGAAGAGGATTTATCAAAGCTGGAGGCTTGGCCTTATTTGGAATTAGCTTAGGTGGCATACCCGGATTTTTGGCCGATGCCGTTGCTGGTACCGTAACCCCGGGCCTGTTTAAAAAACGTAAAATCATGGTGTGCATCTTTCAGCGTGGCGCTATGGATGGTTTAATGGCCGTTACACCCTTTACCGACAATTATTTAAAGGCGGTTCGCCCCAATTTGTTTATGTCGGCCGCACAAAATGGCAAAAACAAGCCCCTGATTGATTTGGATGGCCGTTTTGGTTTGCATCCATCCATGGCGGCCTTCGAGCAAATGTTCCGCGAAAAGCGCCTTGGCATTGTACATGGCATTGGGTCGCCCAACAATACGCGCTCGCATTTTGATGCGCAGGATTTTATGGAATCGGGTACGCCGTTTAACAAGGGTACCGAAACGGGTTGGCTTAACAGGGCGGTAGGTTTGCTGGGCCACGAGGCCGCGACACCGTTCCAGGGGGTAAGCTTAACTTCTTCGTTGCCAAGATCGTTTTACGGCGAAAATCCGGCAGTGGCCATCAGCAACTTGGCCGATTTCAATATCCAGTTGCGTGGCAATCAGGCAGGAGCCAATATGGCTTCGAAAAGCTTTGAAGACCTTTACGACCAAACCTCCTCTGGCTTATTGAAAGATACCGGCAAGGAAAGTTTTGAGGCAATTAAAATGCTTCAAAAAACCGATACTAAAAACTATAAGCCCGAATATAATGCCGTTTATCCGAATACGGCACTGGGCAATTCGCTCAAACAGATTGCGCAACTCATCAAAATGGACGTAGGCCTGGAAGTGGCTTTTGCCGAATCGGGCGGTTGGGATACCCATTTTAACCAAGGCACCGAAACCGGCATTTTTGCCCGCAACGTCAACGACCTGAGCAATAGCATTATGGCTTTTTGGACCGACTTGAGCAAGTACCAAGATGAGGTAACCGTAATGACCATGACCGAATTTGGACGTACCGTGGCACAGAATGGCACCGGTGGTACCGACCATGGACGAGCATCGTGCAATTTTATTTTGGGCAATGATGTAAACGGTGGCTTGGTGCATGGTATCGTCAATCCATTGGCCAAAGAAAATCTCGAAGATGGTAGGGATTTAGCCGTAACCACCGATTTTAGAGCCGTATTCAGCGAAGTAGCCGATAAGCATTTAGGCATCCACAATGATAAGATCCTTTTCCCTGATTGGGCTGGCAAGCAGATCGGGGTGATGCGAGGCGTGTAAGGGAAAGAATAGCTACAGATTGCAGTTGCCAGCTATAGTGATTGTAAACTCCGAATGATTAGCCACAGAAAAAATCTGTGGCTTTTTTGTAATATTACCTATAAAACTAGGATCGTATGTGCAACCCCCGAAAAGGCGGTAGAAGAAATGTATAATAAAGCGGTTTCAATTGGCGCAAATGCTGTTATAAATCTCACTATAAAACCAATGGTTAACTCGAAATTGGGTATTATTGATGGTTACAGTGCATCAGGAATGGCAATAAAAAAGTAAGATGCATAGCGGTTGTGCTTTAGGTTAGTCGGGATGTGCCATCCCGATCTTAATAACTTTGGATTTTTAATCCGATCTCATTCCTTATGCCAGGTTGTTTTGCGATTGCTGTTTCTAGCAGGCTCTCAAATTGGATTCAGCACAAAATTCATTGGAATGAACCAATGCCCGATCAGCTATTGAACTCATTGATAATGTAACTTATTTGATAACAAGCCCCTTGGTGTTTCCCAATCGCCATAGGGGCTTTCTCTTTATTGCTAAAATGTTCCTAAAATTCTATCTTTCGGATATTAACTAATACTATTTAAGGATAATTCGTGAAAATTTAAACAGATGAAAAC
>JBCNPG010000447.1:0-3440 GCA_039593445.1 Pedobacter sp. | reverse complement strand
CATTCTTCGTCGAAATGACGCCCTTTGATGGGCTTTCAGACGGCTCGTTGACGAATAAGCAACTATTTATTCAACTCCGCGGCCGCGGCTTTAAAGTAGGCGGCTTGCTTCAATAAGTTGTCTTTGGTATCGCCACTGGCGCTTTCAGCTTCCTTCATTTTGGTCTGCTCGGCCGTGGTAAATACCTGTACAAACTGCTTGCCGTAATATTGCGCCAACTTAGTGCGGTTCATTCCGTTAACAATAGCCTGAGCACCTTCCTGCGTAATTTTTGGATTCTTGTTTTTCACCAAATAATTCGAATAAGCCATCACTACAGCTGCCAAGGCATTGATATTGCCAGTATTGGCGATGTTCAGGTAAAACGGATGAAAACTATCGTCGCCAAGAACAGCATAAATCTGCGCCAACTGTGAAGGCACATGGTCTTTCGTATCTTGGTCCAAGCCCGCTACAATTGGCCCTAGAGCAGTTGGCTCTACCATGTTCACGGCTTGTAATGAAGCACCGATTACTTTGTACGATTGTTCTTTTAAACCATTTCTGAAAACCGGCAGATAAGCCTTATCGCCACTCATGGCCAATCTGGCTATCGCTACCGCTCTTACATTCGAATTTTTATCGTTTTGGGCTAGCGCTGCTATTTTTTCGCCTGCAAAAGCCTTGATTTGTTCGTCTTTTAAATTGAAGCCTTTCAATGCCATAGCCCTTAGGGTAGCGTTTTTATCATCTAGGGCTTTCAAGAGCAATTGTTGAGCGGCCTTTTCTTTATTGTTGTTAAATGCAGCCTGCTCAATTGCCCTGATCCTGTTTGCATAGGAAGGAGCATTACTGTATTGAAAAATGTAGTTATCCAGGGTTTTGTTTTCTCTGAGCTGCCCAACTAAAATTTTGTCGGCATCCAGATCAATCAGGTCCGGCTTGGCCGAAACAGGAAAACTAAAGCTTTGTTTGCGGCTGTTAATGGTGATTTGCTTGCTGATTTTTTGTCCACCCACATACAGATCAACCTTTAAAGGCATGGTAAAGGTCTGCACATCAGGCGACTGTACCTGCTCTACGTCAATAACCGCATTGCCATCTTTGTAATCGTACCTCACGTCTAAAATAGGATGTCCGCCTGCATAATACCATTGGTTAAAATAAGGCAGCAAATCCCTGCCACTCACTTCTTCCAAGGCCAGGCGCAACTGATGAGGTTCGCCGTTTTTATAGGCATTGGATCTGAGGTAGAGGTTTAATCCCTTGTAAAAAGCATCGTCGCCCAAAAGATTTTTTAAGGCATATAAAATGATTGACCCTTTCGAATAACTGACATTGTCGAACATGTCTTCTTTATCGTTATAATAAAAACGGGCCAACACCGGACTTTCTCCATTCTTTAGACCAGCCAAATAGGTAGTAAGCTTACTATAGCGCGATTCGTCTTCGGCATCCTTACCCTCGTCATGGCCATGCCAAATCACCTCTCCAAAAGTGGCAAACGATTCGTTCATGGTGAGGTTAGACCATGATTCGGCCGTAACATAATCGCCAAACCACTGGTGGAACAGCTCATGGGCAATGGTGCCCTGCTCATTGGCATCGATCAGCTCTCTTGGCGTTTTCTGCACATGCTCGCCATGCAAGGTTGCCGAAGTATTCTCCATCGCACCCGAAACATAATCTCTCGCTACAACCTGCGCATATTTTACCCAAGGATAGTCTACGCCCAAAATGTTACTGTAAAAAGTCATCATTTCTGGGGTCTTGCCAAAAATCTGCTTCGCATATGGCGCATATTTAGGTTCCAGGTAATAGCTTACCTCCTTGCCTTTCCAGGTATCTTTGTAAACTTGGAAAGGACCAACAGCCATCATAAACAAATATGGCGAGTGTGGCTGATCCATTTTCCAAACATCGGTACGGGTACCATTGGCATTGGTTTTTTGCGACACCAGTTTGCCGTTAGACAAGGTGGTATATTTAGATTGCACCGTCATGGCGATTTCGGCCGTAGTTTTTTGGTTGGGCTTATCGATAGTGGGGAACCAGGCCGAAGAAGCTTCGGTTTCACCTTGGGTCCAGATTTCAATCGGCTTATCTTTAATGGCACCATCGGGATTGATGAAATACAGGCCTTTGGCGTCGGTAATCGCGGCGCTGCCTTTTACCTTCAGCTCGTCGGGCTTAGCCGTGTAGGCAATGTAAATGGTATATTTCTCGTTGCGCGTGTATTTTTTGTTCAGCTGCACAAACAACTGTTCGTTATCGTAAGTATATTTTAACGGCGTATTGGCTTTGGCACCAACTAGAGCTACGCTTTTAATGTCCATGCCCTTGGCATCGAGAGTGAGCGTATCGGTTGGATAAAAATGTGGCGTTAAGGTAAGCCAGGCCTTGCCATACAAGTAGCGTTTGGCATAGTCGAAACTTACGTCGAGCTTGGTATGTACCAAATCGTTTATTTTGGTAGGCGTAGCCCTGTACACCTGATTGGCTTTGGGCGCCTCTTGCTGTGCATGCAGCGCAGTAAAGCTGCAGAGCAGGGCCACCCCAATTAAACCCGTAGTAAAAATTTTATTCATGACTGATGTGCTTTGGTTTGCAATAGGCTAATGTAGCAAAGTTAACGCATACAATTACAACCAGCAGGACAAGTAATTGGGCAAACGCAATATAACCAGGCACCTATTGCAATCCTGTCGTGCAGGCTTGCCCACCTAAATCCGCTTATTTTGTGGCAATCCTCCTTAATTTTTTGTTGCTTTGTAGAAACCGATATCAGATCAAACCTTAATAGAATGGAAACAAATATCAGTGCTATTTTAAAGCAATTAGGAATAGAATCCATCAATCCGGCCTACAGCACAGGCCAGAACTGGGCCAGCCCCAGCAACGAGCAAATCATCGACAGCCATTCTCCCGTTGATGGCAAAAAAATAGCGTCGGTGCAGGTAGCATCGGCCGAAGACTACGACCAGGTGGTTGAAGTTGCCCAACAAGCATTTTTACACTGGCGGACCGTACCAGCGCCCAAAAGAGGCGAAATGGTACGCCAATTTGGCGAAGAGCTTAGAAAAAACAAGGAAGCTTTAGGCACCCTGGTTTCGTACGAGATGGGCAAAAGCCTGCAGGAAGGTTTTGGCGAAGTTCAGGAAATGATTGATATCTGCGATTTTGCCGTTGGCTTGTCGCGCCAGTTATACGGATTAACCATGCACAGCGAAAGACCTTCGCACCGCATGTACGAACAATGGCATCCGCTAGGTATTGTTGGCATTATTTCGGCCTTCAATTTTCCGGTAGCCGTTTGGAGCTGGAATACCGCCCTGGCTTGGGTTTGTGGCAATGTCTGTATCTGGAAACCATCAGAAAAAACGCCATTAACCGCCGTGGCCTGCCAACACATCATTAGCAAGGTACTAGTGGCTAACGGAGTTCCAGAAGGGGTTTCCAAC
>JBCNPG010000446.1:0-3441 GCA_039593445.1 Pedobacter sp. | reverse complement strand
GTAAGTTTCCATATCCTTATCGCCACGGCCCGAAAGGCAAACGACAACATTTTCACCTGCCTTAAACTGCATTTTTTCTAAATAAGCCAAGGCGTGTGCGCTTTCTATGGCTGGAATGATGCCTTCTAACTGGGTGAGCAATAAGCCGGCCTGCAAGGATTCGTCGTCAGTAATAGACACATATTGCCCCCTACCGGTCTTGAACAAGTGCGCATGCTGAGGGCCAATGCCCGGGTAATCCAATCCGGCCGAAACCGAATGGGGTTCTACCACCTGGCCATCTGGGGTCTGCATCAGAATGCTTCGACTGCCGTGCAACACGCCTTCTTTGCCCAAGTAGGTTGTTGCGGCCGAAAAACCACTGTCCACGCCCTTTCCGGCAGCTTCAACAGCAATCAGTTTTACGCTTTCGTCGTTGATGAAATGGTAGAACATGCCCATGGCATTGCTGCCACCGCCTACACAGGCGAGCACATAATTCGGCAATTCGCTACCAGTTTGTTCCAGCAACTGTTTTTTGGTTTCTTCCGAAATAACCGACTGGAAAGTGGCTACCATATCTGGATAAGGATGCGGGCCAACTACCGAACCGATGATGTAATGTGTATCAACCGGATTGTTGATCCAGTCGCGCATGGCTTCGTTGGTGGCGTCTTTTAAGGTTTTGCTGCCCGAAGTTGCGGGAACTACTTTGGCACCCAGCATTTTCATACGGGCCACATTAGGCGCCTGGCGCTGGATATCTACCTCGCCCATGTACACCACGCACTCCAGGCCACGCAAAGCGCATACGGTTGCAGTAGCTACACCATGCTGACCGGCACCGGTTTCGGCGATGATGCGCTTCTTGCCCAAACGTTCGGCCAGTAAAATCTGTCCGATGGTGTTATTGATCTTATGCGCACCGGTATGGTTCAAATCTTCGCGTTTCAGAAAGATATTGGCCCCGTATTTTTGCGAAAGGCGATTGGCCAGGTATAAAGGTGATGGCCTACCCACATAATCTTTGAGCAAAGCCCTGAATTCTTGCTGAAAACTCGCTTCGTTTAAAATCCTGAGGTATTCCTGTCTCAGTTCTTCCACGTTCGGATAGAGCATTTCGGGGATATAGGCTCCCCCAAAATCGCCGTAATAGCCTCTCTCGTTTACAAAATAGTTCATAGTTGTCTTATTTTATCCTCCACCAAAACAAAGGGAGATTAATTATTCATTGCAGTTATAAATTCTTTCAATTGAGCAACATCCTTTAACCCAGGAGCCTGCTCAAACTTGCTGTTTACATCGATGGCGTACAAGCGCGGATCACTCAAGCGTTTCAAGGTTTCCACCTGTTCCAATCCGATGCCGCCACTTAAAAAATAACGTTTATCCAAGGCATATTTGGCCAGCAAAGTCCAATCGAATACCTTGCCCGAACCACCGTGCACAGGTGTCTGCGCATCGAACAGCAAATAATCGACCACGGGCTCATAAGCTTCGAGCCGGCCAAAATCAAAATCTTCGCCAATGCCAAAGGCCTTGATTACCTCCGCACCTGTTGTAGCTACCGTAGCGCAGTATGCCACATCTTCCTGCCCATGCAATTGCACCGCCTTTAAATTGTACCTGATGATGTAGGCCAAAACCTTTTCCAATTCCTCATCCACAAACACACCCGTAGTTTTAATACTGGACGGCACATACTTGATCAATTCTGCCGATACCTCACTGATGCAACGTGGTGATTGGGGATAAAAGATAAACCCCATATAATCGGGTTGCAGTTCGGCTACCGCAGCAATATTGGCCGCTTCGCGCATACCGCATATTTTGAGTTTCGCGTTCATTTTAGCTGAGCAATTGTTTAAAACTATGCAAGGCTTTTTTAGCCAATAGCGATTCTTCGGCTTCGTAATAGCAATCGGCAAAAGTGCTGCCTTGTTTAATGGTTTGGATTGCGAGGGCCGCATTGCATAATACCACATTGGTTTGCGCGTCGGTGCCTTCGCCATTCAGGATGTCCATAAAAATCCTTGCCGATGACTCTACCGTATCGCCTCCCTTGATTTCCTGTTCGCTGATTTCTTCAAAGCCTAAATCGCCAATTTTCGTCAACACCTCGCCTTTTTTGCTGAAGGTTTTGAAATCGCAGGTCATCGAAACCTCGTCAAAGCCATCCACCGCATGAACAATGGTATAGTTTTTATCGGTTTGCTGATACAGGTAGGCATACAAACGGGCCAATTCGAGGCTGAAAACGCCTACCATCTGATTTTGGGGCTGAGCCGGATTAACCATGGGTCCCAGCATGTTAAAAAATGTTTTCACCCCCAGTTCCTTACGGATCGGCGCCACGGTTTTCATCGCGGGATTAAACAGGGGGGCATGCAAAAAACAAATGCCCGCTTTATCCAGGCTCCGTTTCAGGCTGTCTTCCTCGTTGGTAAAGCTATAGCCCAGGTATTCCATAACGTTTGAGGATCCACAACCCGAAGACACCCCATAATTGCCATGTTTAGCCACCTGATGCCCCGCACCAGCCACTACAAAAGAAGCCAGGGTAGAAATGTTAAAAGTGTCCTTCCCATCACCGCCCGTACCACAAAGATCAACTAGTTCAAAGTTGGAAAAATCTACTTTGAGGCATAAATCAAGCATCGAATCCCTAAAACCCTGCAGTTCTTCTACGGTAATGTTGCGCATGCAATAAGCCGTAATGAAAGCGGCGATCTGCGAGCTGTTAAATTCGCCCAAAGCAATGGCAGTGAGTATTTTCCTAGCCTCTTCTCGGCTAAAGGTCTTGTTTTCAAATAAATGGTTAAGTATTTTCTTCATGGGCATCAAATAAAAAAGGTTGCCTTATGAGCAACCTTCTATATATTTTTAAAAAAATAAACGTACAAAAAAAGGTCACATCACGCTATTGCGTTATGCCACCACCAGTTTTTATTTACGCTTACTTGAATCATTCTGTAGCAAAGATGGAATAGTTTTTATTATTTGCAAAATCTTTCTTAAAATTATTAGGAATTATGGCTTTTATCAAACGGAAACTACACCAGGAAGACGATTTGGGCTTTGGCAACAGGCCTATGGGCAAAGACCAGCGCATGATGAATGCCAATGGCACGTCGAACATCAAACGCATAGGCCTCCCCTTTTTCCGGAGCTCCGACACCTACAACTGGCTCATTTCTATGTCGTGGAGCAAATTCCTAACCGTTATCGTCATTGCATGGCTGATCGTCAACATTTTGTTCGCCTTTATTTATGTTGGCGTAGGCATCGAAAACCTGAAAGGAACGGATGGAATTACGCCACGCGACCATTTTTTTGATGCCTTTTTCTTTTCGGCCCAAACCATCTCAACCGTGGGCTATGGCCATATCAGTCCGAGCGGCTTCATAACCAGTTGCATTGCCGCTTTCGAATCGATGCTGGGACTCTTGGCTTTTGCATTAG
>JBCNPG010000445.1:0-3443 GCA_039593445.1 Pedobacter sp. | reverse complement strand
CAATGTAATAGGGTTCTTCGCCCTGCAACAGGTACAATGGCTTAAATTTTCGTGCCTTTAAATCTTTTAGGATATCAACCGCGCTCATTGCCGTAAAATTACGATTTAAATTAGATTTGAGGTAGTATATTTGTTGGTGAGATTGAGATATGAGATGTGAGATGTGAGATGTGAGATGTGAGTATTGAGTATTGGGATGTGGGTATTGGGACAAGAGATGCTGCATGCAGGAACTGAAAATTTCCAATCCATAACTGCAAACTGAACTGCAAACTGTAAACTGAAAACTGTCAACTGAAAACTGACAACTGAAAATCGCCTTAAATGCCATTTAATCCTACGCCCCTCAATTTGCCGCCTCATCCTTTTAAGATCACGCAAAAAGAGGAGACCTATTTCATTTTCGACGAAATCCGTAAAAAGCATTTGGTATTAACCCCAGAAGAATGGGTAAGGCAGCATTTTATCCGTTTCTTGGTAAAGGAAAAAGGCTTTCCCACAGCGCTGCTGCAGATTGAGGGTGGCCTCAGCCTTAACCAAACCAGAAAAAGAAGCGATATTTTGGTTTACAATACGGCCGGCGATAAATTGATGGTTATCGAATGCAAAGCGCCTTCAGTAGCCATTACACAGGCTACCTTTGACCAAGCAGCTCGTTACAACTCGATTTATAAGGCACCCTGGCTGGTGGTGACCAACGGCTTGCAACATTATCATGCACAAATAGACCACCACAACGGTAGTTTTTTGTTTGTGGCCGAAATGCCTCATTACAGGGCGCTTTAACTACGCTTACTAGTCGTATTCCTTTTTCCAAAACTGGCTTTGCCCCGAATAAATGGCTTCGTTGCACATGGCCACACAAATGGAAGCCTTGGTGCCGGTATCGATATTAGAAACAGGTATGTTCCCAGCCGTTATGGATTGATGAAAGGCTTTCAGCGCGTAATTGGTGCCATCAATAGTAGGTTTGTCCAGTATAGGAATACCGCCATCGGCATTGGGCGCAATCTTGGTGGCACTGGTTACGCCATCAACAATACCCAGTTCTTTGGCCAAAGCCCTTTCGGGATAAAACACACCGGTGTTGGTAAGCAGGGAAACCGTGCCTTTTGTACCTTTAATTTTAAACAGATAACCATCGTGCGCATTGCCACAGGTAGCTCCAAAATTGCCGATCATACCCGCGTCCTTGTACCTTAGAACAGCCTGAACGTTGTCATAGGTTTCACGGCCGTCCTTAAATACGTCAATTCCGCCGGTTCCCAAAATCTCATGGGGTTGTGTTTCGAATGCCCAATTGATAAAATCAATTTGATGCGAAAGCAGTTCGGCTGGCAAACCGCCAGAATATTCTTTGTACATGCGCCAGTTGATCTGCCGTTCTAAACTCGGATCGGGCACCGCCCTGCGCCAGTTGCCATTTCTGTCCCAACGGCAATCGATTTGCGAAACCTTGCCGATATAGCCGCTCTGGATCATTTCTTTCACCTTAAAATACAAGGGCGAATAGCGATACTGATAGCCCACCTGGAATACCTGTTTGGGATATTGCTTAACCAGTTTTCTCAATTCTAGCGCCTGGGCAGCGTTGTAGGTCATGGTTTTTTCTACATACACATGCTTACCAGCCAGCACGGCATCTTTTGCAATTTTAAAATGCTGGTTTAAGGGCACCGCAATAAATACGGCTTGGATACTTTTATTGTCAAGGATTTTCTGGTAGTTTTTCACGGCCTCAGCCGACGCGGGTACATAAGATTTGGTTTCAGCCAGCCTAAAATCTAGCACATCGCAATAAGCATTCACTTTGAAGAGCTCGGGCATGGCTTTGACAACGGAAAGCACCCCTTTGCCTCGATCGCCACAGCCAATCATCGCCATGGAAACGGGTTCGGTATAAAGCTTGGCCATCAACTGGTCTGACAACAACAAACCAGACCCCAACAGGGCCGATTTTTGGATAAAACTACGGCGGCGCATTATAAAGTCTTGATTTTGATGCTCCTAAAACTCACCTTGTTTCCATGGTCTTGCAACAGCAAATGTCCCTTTGGTGCTTCGCCAAAGTCCTTCCAAACCTTATACTTGCTCAAGGCTACCAAATTCCTGAATTCTTCAGATCCCCTGGTATATTCCAATACTTTTACGCCGTTAAGGTAATGCTCTACTTTGTTATTCGGGTAAACTACGATCCTGCCACTGTTCCAAGCACCAATGGGATGCAGGAAGCGGGCTTCTTTTTTAGCGGTCATCAAGTCGTATAGCGAAGCCAGTGTTCTATTGCCATCCCGGCCCAGTTTGGCATCAGGATGTTTCGCGTCATCCAACACCTGGTACTCCAAGCCAATGGCTGATCCGCTATTCTTTTCAGACAGGGTAACGAAGTATTTTACACCGCTATTGGCTCCTTCCGATAGCTTGAAGTCAAAAGAAAGATCGAAGGCCGAAAACTCTTCCTTGGTTACGATATCGCCACCATTGGTCGATTCGGCCCCATCAGAAGGCAAAACCGTGAGCTCGCCATTGGCAATGTTCCAGCCCTTTGCCGGAAAGGCGGTTTTGTAAGCCCCGATCCAACCCGAATTGGTTTTACCATCGAACAACAATTTATAGCCATTGGCTTTTTCATAGGCCGAAAGGCTGTTAGGCGTAAAATTAACCACATAAATTCCCTTTGGAAAAGCTTCCGGTTTCAGGTTTTCGGTTTGGATGCGGATGTTTTTGAAATATACTTTTTTGCCGTCCAACTTGAGGTTGTTGCCAATGCCATGTACCTGCAGGCCAATAAATCCGGTTTTGTCGATGGTATCGATCACATAAGCAACCGGAATGCCATTTACCCAAGTTTTGGTTTCATTGCCGATACATTCGATCTTATAATGGTTAAATTCTTCTGCTTTGTAGGCCGATCTGGCTTTCGGGTTAAGTTCTAATGGATAGAGCCATTGCCTACGGGCCTCGTCGTAGATACCGCCTGTCCAAGCCCTTGCCGATGGATCTATTTCAACCTGCCTGCCATACACCATGCCTTTGCCTTGGTTGCCCGCGGGATTAAAATGGCTACGCGTTTGGATGCCCGAATTGGTTTCGATGCCTTCCAGTTTTACATCCAGCTCTAAAATAAAATTGCCGTATTCTTTTTCGGTCACCAAGAAAGAATTGGGCGATCCTTTGGCCATGGTGCCTACGATCATGCCATTTTCTACGGCATATGGCGCCGAACCCACAATGGGTTTCCAGCCATTTAGGGTTTTACCATCAAACAAAGGCGTGGTTTTTTGCGCTTGTACGGCCGTGGTCAGGCCAAGCAGGGAAAGTGCTAAGGTAATCGTGTTGAGCTTCATCGTATTGAGGTTATAAATGATAGGTAGCTATTGGTTTTAGTATTTGAAAATCTTGCCGTTGGCCATTACTTCCTGCTTCTGTTCGTCGAAAGTAGC
>JBCNPG010000444.1:0-3468 GCA_039593445.1 Pedobacter sp. | reverse complement strand
TTTGTTTTGGGCAGTTTTGGGCGGTCTTGCCTTGCTCACTGGCTTGCTGGCAGGCAGCTATCCGTCTTTTTACCTGTCGTCTTTCATTCCGATAAAGGTGCTAAAGGGCTTTAAGGGCTCGGTAGGTACCTTGTCGATCAGGAAAGTACTGGTGGTGGTGCAATTTAGCCTCTCAGTTTGTATGATCATTTCGGCTATTGTGATCTATAACCAGATCCAGTTCCTTAAAAACAAGCCTTTGGGTTTTGAACAGAACGGCATGGCCCAAATCGATTTGGAGGGAGAATTAAAAAATCCATCACGGCTGCAGTTGTTTAAAGACGAGCTCAAAAAGAGCAACGCGATAATTTCGGCAACCGAATTTGCAGGTCCTTTTACCGGCTATGGTTCGGTTACGTCGGGAATCAGCTGGCCTGGAAAAGCAGCAGACGATAAGTCTATTATGAACTACCGAAGCACCGGCTTTGATTTTGTAAGCACCATTGGCGCCAAATTGGTAGCAGGAAGAGATTTCTCCCCAAGATTTGCATCCGATACATCTACCGCGGTAATGCTCAATGAAAGTGCGGTAAAACGAATGAGCCTTAAAAATCCGGTGGGAACCATGCTGAGCTGGAATAGCAACCACTCGTTAAAGGTGATTGGCGTGGTTAAGGATTATTTTAACGAAGAACTCGGCAAGGAGGTTACCCCAACTTTGTATTACTATAACATCAACGAAAGCAAGGTATTGTTGCTCAGGCTCAATCCAAACCAGCCCTTGAATATTTCGGTGCAGGCCATTAAGCAGGTGAGCGAAAAACTGAACCCCAATTATCCAACTGCCATTAAGTTTGTGGCAGAAGGGATGAAGGAAAAGCTCAGCAATGAACGACTGTTGAGTGTGCTTTCTAATCTGTTTGGCGGGTTTGCCATTTTTATTTCTTGCTTGGGGCTGTTGGGCTTAGCCCTGTATATGGCAGAGCAGCGCAGCAAGGAAATCAGCATCAGAAAAGTATTGGGCGCGGGCCTTTCGGATATTTTGGTGCTGCTGAACAAGGATTTCATGAAACTGGTGTTGATTGCCAATGCCATAGCCGTTCCGATAGCTTATATCCTGCTGGCGCAATGGCTGCAAAAATACGATTATAAAACAGCGCTTGGCTTTTGGCCTTTTGCCCTGGCTATTTTTGCATCTGTATTCATTGCTGTAGTTACAGTGAGTCTACAGCTATTTAAAGTGGCTAAAGCCAATGCGGTACAGGCATTGAAGTATGAATAAGATACAGTTCAAATTCTGAGGGCAAGACGCTCGCGATAAACTGTATGAAGGGAAAATGAAAGTTTGAATAGTATAACGGCAGCTTGCAGCTGCAGCAGTTGGCCAGCCAATGCACTTCTCACACGAATGAACCAATAAACTATAAAAATATGTTCCGATTAAATCTTAAAATCGCGCTTCGTAATCTTTGGAAAAATAGAAATATAACCGCCATCAACATTGGCGGATTGTCCATCGCATTGACGGCTTTCATGCTCATCATGATTTATGTTGCCTACGAAACGAGCTTCGATAAGGACAATCCAAATTACGATAACATTTATTTGGTTGGCCGAAAAACACCGGCTTTTACGAGCAACTATACTTCGCCTCCGCTGAGCAAGGAAATCAAGCAGAATTTTCCTGAAGTGGTGGCGGCAGGAAAAGTAAAGTCGGGCGGTTTTGAATTTGCGGTAAATAGCGAGAAGAGTACGGTATTTGTCCAAAAGCTTTTGCTTGCCGAATACGAAGCTGCCAAGATGCTGAACATCAAGCCCCTCAAAGGACTGCAGGAACCGAAGGGCAACGAGTTTTTGTTTTACCTGAACGAAGCTTACATGGCGACTTTGTTCCCTGGTAAAAATGATCAAAAACCAAAATTGGTGACAATGGGAAACAGAACCTCGGGACAATCGGGCGAGGTAAAAGGAGCTGTTTTTGCCAATCCGCATTCTAACATTTCCTTTGATGGCATTTCGATTGCCAAGGAAATAGGCGTTGGCGAAACCGAAGGCTACAACAACTATTATACCTATATTCAGGTAAAGCCGGGTACCGACGTGGAGGCTTTGAGGCAAAAGATCGAAAAAATGTATCGCCTTAGCTTGGCTAAAGCCGATACCGATCCCGACTGGAAATATATCAATACTACACATATCTATTTAGACCCTTTAAAAAACCTGCACTTGAGGCCAACAGCAGGTACCGATACCAATTATAAGGTGCTGATAGCGCTTTCGATACTGGGCTTTTTGATGTTGGTGATTGCCTGCATCAATTTTACGAACCTCAGTATTGCCCAGGCCACCAAAAGGGCCAAAGAAGTAGGGGTGAAAAAGGTGATGGGAGCTTTCAGGACACAGTTGACTTTCCAGTTTCTGACAGAAATCCTAATGCAATGCCTAGTGGCCACCATCTTTGCACTGATTTTGGCCGAATTGGTGTTGCCTAGGTTCAATAGCCTTTTTGAAGTAGACCTAGTTATTTGGCAACGCAGTGCTTTGTTGTGGCAGCTGCCTTTGGTCTTGGTATTGCTTACCTTGGTAGCAGGGGTTTATCCGGCCATGGTACTTTCTGGCTTCAGGCCAGCCATGGTGCTTAAAGGAAACTTTCAAACCAGTAGGCAGAGCTACTGGCTCAAAAATGCTTTGCTGGTGCTGCAGTTCGGTATCGCCGCTATTTTTATCATCGGATTGCTGGTGATCAACTCGCAACTCAAGTACATGCGCACGCAAGATGTTGGCTTTAAGCCTGATCAGGTGGTGCGAATTAAAAATATGGCTGTTTTTTCTGACCCTGCCGTTTTTGAACCAGTACGTAACCAAATGATGCAAATTCAAGGGATTAAAGCCGTAACCGTAGCCAATGGCATCCCCGATGGCTCAAAGGCTGGCGTGAACGGATATACGGTTGATGGAAAGAATGAAAAGATCAGCATGCTCAGCGTTGATTTCGACTATTTCGAAACGTTGGACATCAAAATTAAGGAAGGACGCTTTTTCTCGAGGAACTTTGCAACAGATACCGCTAACTCGGCCATTTTGAACGAAAGTGCCGTAGCCAAATACGGATTAACCAATCCGGTAGGTAAAATCATTAGGGGCTGCAGTACCGATTACAGAATTGTAGGCGTAATTAAGGACTTTAAGGCCGAGGGTTTTGAAAAGGCAGTAGAACCAACCGTTTACACCATCAAAGATCCTTGCGCCAATCCAAAGTTGGATATCCTGGTTAAAATAGAAGAGAACCAAATGGCGGGCGCCCTGGCCATGCTTAAAGCCAAGTGGCCCAACATCAATAAAAAAGATGGCGATAATTTCCGCTATCAGTTCCTGGACGAACTGTATGGCCGTTTGTTCAAGAAACAGGAGCAGCTGCAGTCCGTATTTTTGGCCGCTGCGGTGTTAACCATTTTCATCGCCGTATTGGGCCTGTTCGCTTTTGCCAAA
>JBCNPG010000443.1:0-3471 GCA_039593445.1 Pedobacter sp. | reverse complement strand
TACTTTGCTGTTCAGTGCGCAAGAAAGTCGGCGGCTTCGCCTTGCATGTTTGGGAAACAAAATCTCCACCCTCCGGGTAGTATTTTCTTTCCCAAAACTTTCGTGCTTCATCTCATCAAAGTATTCCATTGCTACGGTCCAGGCTTTATGGCAGTTCCTTTTTAATTCTGACATCCCATTAAAGCGCACCGTGATGACACTTAAATTAAAATTTATTCATCATGAAGCAAAACAAGTTAATAACGGTAGAAGAAATCAATGAATACCTGCAAGACAGTTTCTTAAGAGCTGAGGAGCGAAAAATCTGCCTAGAGATCCTGGAAGCAACAAAAAACTCCGATGACCAAAAACTACATTATTTCTATCAGTTTGGCGATGACCTGAGAAGGGTCTTTATGAACGTAAATGCCTATAGGCACGGAGAATTATTCGGTTTCAAAGAGGCGATACTTGGTAAGTATGGCTGGCTAGAATTTCCAAAATGGCTAAATAAGGAAATGTTGGGTTTTGGGAACCTTAAAAGGCTTAATGAATTTAGTACGGTAGATATTGGAATGGGGCCAAACGGCAAATGGTCTTATGGGCTTGGAATTAACTATGGGACTGCATATCAAGGAAGCCCTTTAACCGTTTACGGTCGGCTATTTCAAACTAGAGAAGATGTTATTCATGCGGGATGCCTAGAAGCCATTGAAATGCTGTCTACAAAGCTCGGTAGTACGGATAGCATTAACTATAAGCAACAGATAATTAAAAGCACGCTGCAACATCTGGAAAAATATATTGCGGGAACGCAACAGCTAAGTCTTTTTTAAAAGCTGGATTAGGCGCAGATATTTTTTTAAACCACTTAATAAATGACCATCAAACAACACCTTTCCCAGAACATACTTGAACAGTATTAATCTCCTTAAAATCAGTCAATTGAATACTTTTTAGCAAAAATCAGTGCCAGTTTGCGACATTAGATACGGCCAGTTTACAAAAAAAGCTCTGGCCAGTTTTGGAATAACCTACGATCATTGACAAAAGAAATATCAGCGAATAGATTATTGTTCATATTTTTTACTTTCTTGCTTTATGGCTTTAAATATCCTTTATTTACAAAAACTAAATAATCGCATATCAGAAAGTAAAATGAAAAAATTTAACTACCTAACAAAAGCCCAAATGAAGACGATATTGGGCGGAAATGGCGTACCTGAAGACGAATCAGAAACAGGCGGATGTGTTTATTGCACAAGCAGTGCCGGAAGCTCATGTTGGTATCGTAAAAATCCCCTAACAACGGTCTGTATCGAGGTTTATCCACATGCCTTTATTACTGAGGCCCGTGTAGCAGCTTGTACGCCTGGTTGTACTATGAACTAGATTAAAATTACGGCCCGAATATAACGGGCCGTTATGACTGTCCTTAACAATGAAAAACCATCGATCAGTAATTCTCTTACTATTCTTTACGTTTTGCAGCGTTAGTATTTCCTTTGGTAAAGATGTTAAGTCAATTATACGTGGAAACATAGCAAACACTCCAAAGGGCCACTTTGTATATCTTTCCGATCCCATCCACAAACTACTTCTCAAGTCACCCTTACAAAACGGCTCTTTTACGTTTGAAACAGAGGTACCACAATTTAGTTTTAGCGGAACGCTTACCCGAGCCGAGCTTTTCTTTGCAGACCAGCCAAATCTTTCAAGAATACAATTGCTGAAGACCTCAAAAAAAGGCCCCACTATTATTCTGGAAGAGAAAACCTATATCAGTGGAGACTATAAGTCAGGCCGATTTAAGGTAACCGGGTTTTTCAACGACAAACTTGATATGTTCTCATCGCTTAAAGAACAATCAGATTTGATCATTTCACAAAAACTGGAATTGGTCAAAAACAGCAATCAGGCAAGCGAAGAAAAAGCAAAACGAATATTCTCTATACGGGCTTACTACGATTCCCAACTGATTCAGGAGAGGATTGGCCTGATAGCAAGGCTGCTTGACAAAGTTGCATTGGATCAGCTATTATTCCAAGCAAACAGTTCTTTTTATGGCTATGAGAAAGTAGACTCGGCCTTCAATCTCTTCAACGACTCGCTTAAATCTTCGCAGACGGGTAAACTCATTGCCGAGGCAATAGAAATAAGAAAGCAAAAAGAAAAGGACTTTTTAAAGGTTGGAGAAGTATTTCCTTTTAGTTCCCTTCCAAGGCAAAACGGCAACAAAAATAAAGTCGAGGAACTCAAGCCTGGCTTGTGTCTGGTGGATTTATGGGCGTCCTGGTGTGGCCCTTGCAGGGCTGAAATCCCATACATAAAGGATGCAAAGAAAAAGGTAAGCCAATTACAGGTTATCGCGATTTCTATTGACGAGAACTCCTCTAAATGGAAAGAAGCAATCACGGCTGATTGCAGCGATGGCTTTATTCATCTACTTGACAATAAGGGATGGAAGTCAGAAATAATCAAAAGGCTTTCAATAACAGAAATACCCCAAAACTTTCTGATCAATGAAAAAGGCATCATTGTTGCCAAAAATTTAAGGAATGAAGAAATCGTTTCAGCAGTGGAAAGGTATTCAAAATAAACCGACAGCGATGCCTTTAATGGGAGCGTTTATAAACGAAATAAGCAAACATCAATTTAAACCTTAAAAATAGAAATGTTGTTTCTGTTTTTTTAAATAGTAAAACTATATGACCCCATCTAAATTAGCCAAAACCCTACTCCTGGCGCTTACGATCATGATCATGCAATCTTGTAAGAAAGAGGCAGGATCAAAGGACGATCTGCTCAACGAAGCCAAAAGCTGGTATGAATCTTCCGAAAAGCAAACAAGCACCCTTTTACGAAACAACAACGCAGTTGTGGCCGTCGTTAAAAAAAATGTACTGTGGGACGAAGCCAAAATATATGAATTCGAAAGCGGGAAACAGGTATTGGGGGTGCCAGTATCTATTACCTGGAACAAAAGCAAAGCTGGTGGCAGTTACCTGATGTTTATTTCAAAAGGTTCCAATGGCTTCCAGTCTAAACTTGTCCATAAGGATGATGAGCACTTTTTCCATTACCCACTTACTAATCTGAAGGCAAAATCAATATTTGAAGAAAACAATTATCGTTCAATATTGAGGCCTTCAGCCGGTTCTAATGGCAAGCTGATGGTTGAAGGGGACTACCCTCCAACGACAGAAGACCAGTCGTGTATTGACTGGTATATCGTGGATACCTACTATGACGGCTGGGGCAATATCGTCGAGGTAAGGGAAACACATGTTGGCCGTACCTGTTCAGACACCCCTGGAACCGCCGGAAATTCAACTCAAACACAAAGCCAGCAGATAACAAATAATGTACTGAATGACTGCATAAAAAACCAGGTCAATAATGCCATGACCGCAAATACTACGATCAGGAACATGTTGATGGATACTTTTGGAAGCGCGTCCGACATTGATAATTTTTCTTTGGAATTCCGCG
>JBCNPG010000442.1:0-3475 GCA_039593445.1 Pedobacter sp. | reverse complement strand
CAGTTGAAGGTGTTGAACTCTCCGGTAAGCAAGCCGCCAGGAATAAAGGCAATGCCGGCGGCCAGCATTTGCCAGGCCGTCCCCACGGCAACCGAATCGTCAGGGTTGGATTGGTGTTTGGCATAGAGCGAGCCTGCTGCCCAAGCCACCGGACCTAAGACCAAAAGTACGATACCGGCAATCTGGGTCGGACTTTGGCTAGTGCCTAAAATTTGGATCAGTTGTTCGCCAAACAGCAGGATAACTCCGATAAAGCCTACAATCAGGCCTGCAACGGTTGAAGTACTTCCAAAATTCTCTTTCCATTTCGGTTTGTCCAAAATAACAAACCAAATGGCGGCCGAAGCAACCATGATAGCTACCAAGCCACTTGGAATAAATTGTTCGACCCAAATGACAATACCGTTGCCTATGCCCAACATCAATATGCCGGCAATGGCCGCATGTTTGATGAGACGCCTGTTGAAGATCGGCTGTCCGGTAAATGCGCACCAGGTGATGAGCAATAGGCCGGCCAGGATGAACCTGAAAGAACCAAGAATGAATGGCGGAAAACCAGCCAAAGCCTTTTGGATGAAGAAATAAGTTGACCCCCATACAATATAAACAATGGCAAAGGCGAGGTAGACGAAAAGTAGGGGCGCTGGTTTTTTTACATTTGCCATAGTGGTATTATTTAGTGTTGATTTCTGGGATGATTAATTGTTGGTCTTCTTTAACGGTTTCCAGCACAATGGTGGTGCGAACCGAAAGAATGTTGGATATCTTGCTGAATTCGTCGCGCATCAAAGCCATCAGGGAAGCCGAATCGCGGGTCCTTACCTTCACTAGGTAGCAGTCTTCGCCGGCAATGATGTGCACTTCCTGTACTTCCTTGATCTTGGAAAGCTCGTCGGCAGTGGTGGTGCAGCCTACGGTGTTCGAAGTTTTCATCGAAATAAAAGCCAAAAGGTTCCTATCTATGGCTGTTGGGTCTATTCTGGTGGTGTACTGGGTGATCACTTTTCGCTGTTCCAGTTTCTTTACCCGCTCTAGCACTGCCGAAGGGGCCATTTCTAGTTCCTTGGCCATATCTACATTCGAGATTCGCGCGTTTTCCTGCATCAATCTCAAAATGGATAAATCAATTTTATCTAAGTTCATGTTCTGATTTTAGTTCAGTAAATATAGTGTTAAATAGAATAATATTCATAATATTTTTATAAAAAATGATTTTTATTCTATAAAAGTAGATTAAGTCGTTGTTTGTACGGTTTGAACAGCCATAGGGATCTTCTCATCCAGAAGAAGCTGAATGAACAATAAGAGCTTGCAGACTAAAAGTGGATAATGGATGATCCTCTATTGATAAACCTTAACCCAATCAATCTCCATTTGTACCGGTAGGTTGCTAGGATTGATTTTTCCAACCCAACTGCCACCTAATTGCTGGTCAATGAGGATGTAAAAAGGCTGGTCATAAGGCCATTGACTGATATTTACGCCTGAGATACGCGGATAGGCGAAAGTTTCTTTACCGTTCAGGGTAAATACCAATTTGTCGGGATACCACTGCAGACCAAAAGTATTGAATTGATTGGGGTCAAGCTTCGCGGTTCCGCCATGTGGGGGCCTGTCTTTTTGCTTAAGCTCCAAGGTGTAATAAGAGTGCGTGGTTTGATAGATGATTTTGTCGAAATTAAGATGCTCCATGATATCGATCTCGCCATTTTTTGGGTATTTTCCATACTTGTTGCGCTCGGCCAACATCCACATCGCTGGCCAGGCGCCTTGTGCGCCGCCCAGTTTGGCGCGGATCTCTATTTTGCCATATTGAAAAGCAAATTTGCCCTTGCTGTAAATGCCACCGGTTAAAAAAGAACGTTGGTCTGAAGAAGTATCCGGGTTTTTGATCCCTTTTAAAAATAGCTGTCCGTCTCGAAGTTCGTAGCACAGCGGATGGTCGCTCATGTGTCTGCCCCAATCGGCATTGTTGGCAGGTATTTTTGTCCATTTGGTGCTGTCGAGCGCGGACGCATTAAAATCGTCGAACCAAACCAGCTTCTAGTCTTTGTCTGCTCTTCCTTCTTTTTGGATGTAGCAATAGCCGTTCTCGATTTTTGCAGGCAGTACCTTACAACTTGGGCAACAGGAGATGATAAACAGGAAGGCCAGGAGAGATGGCAATAATTTGTTCATGGCAATTAAGGTATGGTTTTATCGGTACAAGACGGTTCAAAATGAGGTTCTTGATATTGATTGACAACTAATGATATAACAATTTTTTTACAGTTGGCTCCGATGCCTCAACGCAAACGGTTGTGCCTAGGATTTGGTTTGCGGTTAGATTAAGTTCGTCTTTGACTGTTAGTAATCTCCATATTTTTTCTATCTTTGGTTTTTAATGAATTTCCTTTATCCGGGCTTTCTTTTTGCACTTTTAACGGTCGCTATTCCGGTCATTATCCATTTATTCAATTTCAGGAAATTTAAAAAAGTCTATTTCAGCAATGTTGCCTTTTTAAGGGAGATCAAAGAGCAGCAATCGTCCAGAGAAAAACTAAAAAACCTGCTCATACTTTGTTGTCGCATTTTGGCCATCGTGTTTTTGGTACTGGCCTTTGCGCGTCCGTTTTTGCCCTCAACCAGCAAGATAGATCAAAGCAAGGGGAATATCGTAAGCATTTACCTCGACAATTCGTACAGCATGGAAGCTGTAAACAAGGAGGGCAGCCTGTTAGACGAGGCCAAGCGCAAAGCCAAGGAAATTGTAAAGGCTTTTCAGCTCAACGACCGTTTCCAACTGCTGACCAACGATTTTGAAGGCAAGCATCAGCGTTTGCTCAATGCCGACGAGTTGATACAGGCTGTCGATGAAGTGAAAATATCTTCGGCCAGCAGGTCGTTGCAACAGGTCATTAACCGGCAGCAAAGCGTTTTTACCGGTACAAGTAATCGCTTTGCCTATATCATCTCCGATTTCCAGCGAGGCTTTGCCGGAAACGAGCCTATCAAAACCAATCCTAATACCAATATTTCGCTCATCAAGCTCAATTCAAACGCTTTGCCCAATGTAGCGGTCGACAGTGTCTGGTTGCTGTCGCCAACGCACCAGGCCGGAGCAACCGAAAAGCTGGTAGTGCAGCTGCATAATTACGGCGATGAAGAAGCCAAGAACATTCCTGTTAAACTGACCATCAACCAGCAGCAAAAGGCAATCAGTAGCCTTACTATCGGAGCGGGTAAAAGCCAAACCGACACCTTGGCCTATAGTGGCTTGAGCTTGGGCTGGCAAAAAGGAACCCTTAGCATCAAGGATTTTCCGCTCACTTTTGACGATCAGCTCCATTTCAGCTTCAAGGTAAATGCCAACCAAAAAGTGCTGAGCATTAACGGGCAAACTGCCGAAAAATACATCAAGGCATTGTTTGGTGCCGATCCTTATTTTCAGCTGACCGAAATGCCCGAGCGCAATATCAATTACTCGGCCTTGGCC
>JBCNPG010000441.1:0-3488 GCA_039593445.1 Pedobacter sp. | reverse complement strand
TACCTGCTCAGGGGGCTTTTTCTTTTCTTTATGCGCCAAACCATCATCCTGATGTCGAGGCATATCGAATTCGACATGAAGAACGAAATTTATGCCCATTACCAAAAGCTGAGCCTGGGTTTTTACCGCCGCAACAACACCGGCGATTTGATGAACCGCGCCACCGAAGACGTAAACCGGGTAAGGATGTACGTTGGACCGGCCATCATGTATACCATTAATACAACGGTACTGTTTTTCCTGATCATTTATTTCATGTTTTCGGTAAACAGCACTTTGGCCATTTACTGCTTGTTGCCGCTTCCCATCTTGGTATTGACCATTTATTATGTCAACACCATCATCAACCAGCGAAGCGAGAAGATACAAGAACAGCTTTCGCGCTTGTCGAGCTTTGTACAGGAACGGTTTTCGGGCATCAGGGTTATCAAATCTTATGTAAGGGAAGACCACACCCAGGATGTTTTTGCCGAAGAAAGCCAATCGTACAAAAACAATTCGATGGGCCTGGTTAAGGTACAGGCGCTCTTTTTTCCGTCTATGCTGCTGCTGGTAGGGCTTAGCACCACCCTAACCGTTTACATTGGGGGCAAACAGGTAATTGAAGGCTCGATTACTGCGGGCAACATTGCCGAATTTATCGTTTATGTGAACCAGCTGACCTTTCCGGTAACCATGCTGGGCTGGGTAACAACGCTCATCCAACGAGCGGCCGCTTCGCAAAAGCGCATCAACGAATTTTTGCAGCTTAAGCCCGATATCAGTTCGGCCAGCAAAGAAGAAAAGGATTTTTCGGGAAGGATCAGTTTTAAAAACGTAAGTTTTACCTATCCAGATACTGGCATCGAGGCCCTCAAAAATGTAAGCTTTGAAATAGAAAAAGGACAGTTCTTGGCCATCATTGGCCGCACGGGCTCTGGTAAATCGACCTTAGCCAACCTCATCATGCGCATGTACGATGTCGACTCGGGCAGCATACAGATCGATGGCAACGAATTGAGAAGCCTTAACCTGCAAAACTACCGCAATCAAGTTGGCTTTGTTCCCCAGGAGGTTTTCCTGTTTTCGGACACGATTAAAAACAACATTGCCTTTGGCTTGGACAAAGTTGAGCCGGGCCAGGTAGAACAGGCGGCGAAAAATGCAGCCGTTTACCAAAACATCATCGATTTTGACCTCAAATTCGAAACCATGCTTGGCGAACGGGGCATCACGCTTTCTGGCGGACAAAAACAGCGGGTTTCCATCGCCCGTGCCCTGATCAAAGAGCCGAAGATCCTTATTTTCGACGATTGCCTGTCGGCAGTAGATACCAAAACCGAAGAAGAAATCTTGGGCAACCTCGGCGCAATCATGAAAGGTAAAACCAGTATTTTGATTGCACATCGCATATCGACCATCAAAAATGCCGATAAAATTATTGTACTCGACGAGGGGCGCATCGTTGAACAAGGCACACACCAACAACTGCTCAATTTGGGCGGCGCCTATGCCGAAATGTACGACAACCAACTACTGGAAGAAGAAAACGGCTAATCTGTTGTAAAAAACGCCCATATAAATGCGTGTGGCATAAAGTTCAGTTTTTTAACTAAAACTAAAAACTGCAATATTCTATTTTGAACTTTGACAATTATTGCTTTATATTTACGACAACCTAAAACTAACACTACACACAACAATGGGAGATTTTGACAACAAAGAGAGAGAAGAGGTTTTTTCCAAGAAGGTAAGAGCAGGCAAACGGACTTATTTTTTTGATGTAAAAGCAACACGTTCAGGCGACTACTACCTTACCTTAACAGAAAGCAAAAAAAGATTGGAAGATGGTGTTTTTGTGAAACACAAAATCTTTTTGTACAAAGAAGATTTCGAAAAGTTCACCGAAGGCTTATCAGAAACCATCGATTACATCAAATCACATCAGGAAGTAGTGGAAAAACGCTACGAATATTCTGAAAACGCAGAATACAACGTAACCAAATCTGACAGCGACGATTTTTCTTACTAAGAACCACCATATTTGCGATCCCTCAATCTACATTGAGGGATTTTTTTTTGCGCAATTTTAAACCTGTGTAGGCCACCTATACTTTAACGGCCATCACGGTAGATACCAAGGCAAGGATGTAAATGCTGATCAGAATGATGGTCATGATGCCCCAATATTTAAATAGCGATTTCAATTTCGACAAAGCCTCGTTCAGGCTACTTTGATTGCCATATAACACGCCTAGTTTAGCTTGCGAAGAATATTTGAACAACAACAGGCTCGGATAAAAGATGGCAAAGGCATACAAAAGGCAAACCAGTGTAAAGCCCATACCCCCCAATGCGGCAAAAGATTTTAAGGATGCCAGCTCAGGATTTGTACCAATAGCGGCGCCTACCGTAAATGCGCTTACCACAATAAGTCCGGTAAAAACAAAGCCAACGATCGCCAAAAAAGATGCCCACTTGGCCATTTCGTACAGATGGCTGCGCATTTCTTCGGTTACAATGAGTTGGGGTTGGGTTGGCTGGGCATTGGTGAGTTCTTCGTTTTCCATCGTTTTAATATTGTGATTTACAACCAAAGATAAACATAATTAATTTTTGCCTGCTATTAAAACACTAGGGAAAGGCCTTAAAAATTAATATCTTTGCGCGCCGTTAAAGGCCGAAGGTTGAGGGTGGAAAAGTAGAAGGTGCAAAGCGGAACGTCTTGACACTCGCTACCTTATATTAATCAACTGGCAACTGTCAACTAACAACTGGCAACTGACTAACAACTGAACAATAATCGTAAATAAAATATAAATGGCATTACAATGTGGTATAGTTGGCTTACCAAATGTGGGTAAATCAACCTTATTTAACTGTTTATCTAACGCAAAGGCACAGGCGGCCAACTTTCCGTTCTGTACCATCGAACCCAACGTGGGCGTAATTACCGTACCCGACGATCGTTTAACCAAACTCGCCGAACTGGTCAACCCGCAAAGAGTAGTACCTAACACCATCGAAATCGTTGATATTGCCGGATTGGTAAAAGGCGCTTCAAAGGGCGAAGGATTGGGCAACCAATTTTTGGGCAATATTAGGGCTACCAATGCCATTATTCACGTGTTGCGTTGCTTTGACGACGGCAATGTGATCCATGTTGATGGTTCTGTAGATCCTATCCGCGATCGCGAAATCATTGACACCGAATTGCAACTCAAGGATTTGGACACCGTGGTAAAACGGATCCAGAAAGTAGAAAAACAAGCCAAAACCGATAAGGACGCCAAAAAGACCTTTGATATTTTGAGCGTGGTAAAAACACACCTTGAAACCGGAAAATCGGTTCGTACCGCCCCATTGCAACCAGAAGATTTTGGTTTCATCAACGACTTGGGCTTGTTGACCCAAAAACCTGTAATGTATGTTTGCAATGTTGACGAAGGCTCGGTGGTTACCGGCAACAAATATGTAGACTTGGTAAAAGCCAGTGTAGCTGACGAGAA
>JBCNPG010000440.1:0-3491 GCA_039593445.1 Pedobacter sp. | reverse complement strand
ATCGGCTTTAGCAACAAAGCCCCAACTGATCAATACGCAGATGAGTACCGGTAATAAAATCGCACTCCAAAAAGCCAATGTCTTTCTCGACTTATAAAATTCTGAGGATAAGGATACAAAAAATGAGCGCATGGTATTATTGATTTAAGTTGATTTGCTTTATGGTATCAATGAGCTCGCAAGCTCGGTTAATTTTTTGAAGTGATGTCTAAGAATAAATGTTCGAGGTCTTTACGCTCTTTGGCCAAGCTGTAAACGGTTAAGCCATGCTGTACCAATAAAGTATTGATGTGGCCCATATCTTCCCTGTTTTTAAAGGCTATGGCAATGCTGTGTTCGTCTTGCTGTATAATTTCGGCACCGCCATTGCCTAACAGCTCGGCTGCTTTGGCTTGGTCGTTGGTTTCTATCCTAACCGAGGCTTTGCTCAGGTCTTGAAGTTCGTTGATGGTGCCCTGAAAAAGCAATTCGCCTTTATTGATGATGCCTACGTGGGTGGCAGTTCTTTCTATTTCGGCCAATAAATGGCTCGATACCAAGATGGTTTTGTTGTGCTTGGCGGTCAATTCGATCATCAGGTTCCTGATTTCGATAATGCCGTTCGGATCCAAGCCATTGGTAGGCTCGTCTAGCAACAAAAGCTCAGGGTCTGAAACCAAGGCCAGGGCAATGCCTAAGCGCTGTTTCATGCCTAACGAATATTTGCCCGCTTTTTTGTTGGCTGCCTCCTTAAGTCCAACCAATTGCAGCATTTCATCGCACTTGCTTTTTCTGATGCCCAGCAGCAGGCAACGGTTAACCAGGTTTTCCTTGCCGGTTAAGTGGCCGTAAATGGCCGGCTGTTCTACCAGGGCGCCCATGCGCCTAAGGCTGGCTATGCGATTGCTGTTGATTTCCTTGCCAAAGATAAATACTTGGTCGGCGGGAGATTTAAGCAGGTTGAGCAGAATCTTTATGGTTGTGGTCTTTCCTGCGCCATTTGGACCCAAGAAACCATAAATGCTTCCTTTCGGAACCTGTAGCGACAAATCCTTAACTACGGTTTGTGTACCGAAGTTATAGGTTAGCCCAACTGTTTCTATAGCGTAGCTGTTTCCCATCTTATTTTACGATTGCAGTTGCCGCTTTGATAAGGTTACCTGTAGTGCCTGTAGTTTTAGCCGCAAGCTCTTCGTCTTGGCTGCTGCCCATGTTGTTGGTTGCAAAAGCCAATACCATCATCAAGAAAACTGGTACTAATAAAAGTAAGAATGGCGATACGTTTGATAACTTTTTCATGTTCGTTTTGTTTTGTTGAAACAAATAGAATAATTAAAAAAATGCTGCTAAAATGTTTTAGACCAAGCACAAAATATTCTCGATAAACGCCTAAAATGGGTAGTTTTGAAGGTAATTGGTTATTTTAGCCTATTGGTAGAAAAAAAATGCCAGTTCGTCGAAAGTAAAGGCCCAAAACAAATGAAATAGCTACTTTGGATAGATATTGAAAGCATCAAACGGCATGCCTCCCATCATGAACAAATGATAATTAGATAGGCACCTGATGGCTTGATAACCATTGAAAAAATATACGCTAATGAAAAATAAAAGTGCAATTATTATTAATTCCATATTCTGGTCGGGCGTAATAGGACTTACCGCGCTTGGTTTGTATGGAAATAGAGATAAGCTCACGCTTCATGAGTTCCTTGTCGATCATCTTGCATTCCTCATTATCAATATCTCGCTCTACTTCATCAATTACCTGATTTTGATCCCCAGCTTTACCAAGCGCAAGCAAAGGGCATGGCTGTATATATTTGCGGTTTTGGGCCTTTTGCTGGTAACGGTTATCATCAAGTTTGGCCTTGCCGTAATGTATCGCGAAGAAATCCTGAAGTTTTTTAACCGTGATACCAAGCAATTTGAATATCACCCTTACGATTATTTTATCGCCACATCGCTTTTTACCAGCGGATTTTACCTGGTGATGAGCTCGCTGCTCAAATTTGCCGCCGATTGGTTTTCGAACCAGCGCATACAGTCGAACCTCGAAAGCGAAAAGAAAAATATGGAACTGCAGTTTCTTAAATCGCAGCTCAATCCACATTTTTTGTTCAACTCGTTAAACAATATCTATTCGCTGGCCTATCAAAAATCGGATAAAACCGCTGATGCCATTTTAAAGCTGTCGGAAATCATGCGCTACATGATTTATGAGAGCAACGACAGTTGGGTGAGCCTTAACAAAGAAGTAGAATACGTGCAAAGCTTTGTAGAACTGCAGAAGCTGCGCTTTAAAGACGGGGCTGCTGTAGAAATTACCATCAATGGAGAAATCGACGGGCAGAAAATCGTACCGCTGATTTTGATCTCCTTCGTAGAAAACGCCTTTAAGCACGGGGTAGCCAACGATCCCGAAGATCCGATCAAGATCAACATCATTGCCAACCAAAAAATACTGCACTTTAGCGTAACCAACAAAAAGAGCAAAACCAATAAAGATGCCATGGGTGGCGTAGGGTTAAACAATGTTGAACGCAGGCTGCAGCTGCTTTATCCCGAAAGGTATAAATTAAATATTGTAAATTCGGCTACCCATTACACAACCGAACTGATGCTAGACTTATGATTTTAAAATGTATTGCTGTTGACGACGAGCCCTTGGCGCTCGATATTATTGAAGATTACGTTTCGAAAGTGCCCTTTTTGCAACTGGTTAAGCGTACCGAAAACGCCATCGAAGCTTTGCAACTGGTACAGGCCGGAGGCATTGACCTGGTGTTTTTGGATATTCAGATGCCTGATTTAACGGGCATCCAGTTTTTAAAGATAGCTGGCGAGAAATCTAATTTTATCCTCACAACGGCTTATTCGCAATACGCTTTGGAAAGTTATGACCTTAACGTGTCTGATTACCTGCTCAAGCCCATTGCTTTCGACCGTTTTTACAAGGCGGTAGAAAAAGTGCATAAAAGCCTGCAACGTACGGAAACGGTACAAGCAGCGCCTGCTCCAGAGCCTGTGGCCGCGCCGGCAACAGCCGGCAATGGCAACACCCCGGTACAGGATTTTATTTTTGTGAAAACAGAGCATAAGATCCAGAAAATCCAACTGGATGATATCCTGTACATCGAAGGCCTAAAGGATTACATTTCTATTTTCACCAAAACGGAGCGCGTAATTACCCTGCAAAACATGAAGAAGATGGAGGAAACCTTGCCTAAAGGCGAGTTTATCCGTGTGCACAAATCTTACATCATTTCATTGGATAAGATCGAAAGCATTGAGCGCAGCCGGATTTCAATCGCCTCGAAGATCATTCCGATTGGAGATACTTACCGCGACGAGTTTTTTAAACTGATCGAGGGCCGGAATATCTAGCCCGCGCATAATCGGAAGCTTATGGTTGTGGCTGGGTTGCCAAGGTAAACTAATTTGTAGCCAAGGGCGTAACCGTGTAGCCCAATGCTTTCAAGCCTTGGATCAGGCCGTCTTTGCCAATCAAATGC
>JBCNPG010000044.1:0-11176 GCA_039593445.1 Pedobacter sp. | reverse complement strand
TACTCCTTGTATTGCTTTAATCGAGGATTTTGATAATGTCTTTGATGGACGAAAGAATATTAGTAGAAATAATACATTGGCTAATACATTTGCCTATCAAAATGAAAATATTGATAATCAAGATGATAATAAAGAACGTGTTTTTGCGCCGTTATCATTTGATTGTCTTCTGAATTGTATAGACGGAGTCGATAAATCGAATGGTGTGTTTACTATTATAACAACGAATAATATTAATAAGATAGATGAGGCGATTGGAAAGCCTATTGAAAATGAAGATGGTACTACAAATTTTATATCAACAAGACCAGGGAGGATTGATAGAGCGATTGAGTTATCGTATTTGACAAAAGAGAATAAAATTTTGATGGCAAAAAAATTTCTAGATGAATATCCTGAAAGCCTTGAAAAGATTAATACTCATATATGTAAAGACTTAGACGAAACACCTGCTCAATTCCAAGAATTATGTTCCCAAATAGCAATAGATGCTTATTGGCAGTCAATTAGTAATCCGATTGTTACACATAATATTTGCATTAAAGATGCTGTATCCTTGAATTGATCAACACATGTTTATAGATAGTTAAAGTATATCTTGTTTCATTTTTGTTATTTTTAATTTATAACTAATTGATAATGATTGTTTTTTCACTTTCTGTATTGAAAAATAAAGCAAACCGCTTATAAATCAATTATAAGCGGTTTTTTGTAGATATGTGGGATTCCTATCAGTCGAGATGTTCCGGTGGCAGTGACTATCAATCTTTCACCAGCCTTACCGCGCAGCCGGTAGTTTTGCTGTAGTCGGTTACCCGGGGTTCGCTGTATTTGTTGAAGTCGAGATAATAGGCAAAGCTATCTCCCGGTTTGGCAGTGCTCGACCACCAGTAGCTCAGCCATATTCCATATTTGAAAGACTGTCCACCGCCATACTCGTCGCCACTGGCACTGCCGCTGGTAAGCAGGTTCAGGCCAGATGAGTTGTCGCCATTGCCATGGGCAAAATTGTACGAATCCTTTATGTCCCAGCCAGAGAGGCCGCGCATTTTCTTACCGGCGACCTTTTCGCCACCCAAGGCATTGATAAGGGTTAGAAATTCTCTTGAGCTAGGTACATGCCAACCCGCCGGAGCCAAGCCGCGTGGATCGGAAACGGCATAGAAATTATAGAGTTTTCCGTATTTTTTATCATTGCTGCTGTCGAAATTAAGGTAGCAATAGGCAGGAATCTTTTCCCGGCTCACTTTTTCCCATTCCTTCTGGTTTGCCGCGTAATAGATCTGATCTCCGTTCCTGTAAGTGCTTACGTTGAGGTTTGTGGTGGTCCAGATCTGGTCGCCGATTTTTACCGGTCCAGTGATTTCGGGAGAGGCGTTATAGATTTCCTTCAGCTGTGCTCCCGGTGCGCTGTTGCAGGACCATACGAAGTTGGTAGGCTGTATGCCACCGCTTCTTTTCAGGGCTTCCTTGGTCGCGATCTCATCGGCTGCTTCCTTGGTTTTTGCAACTCCCCAACCGAAAGCGGTGCCCACGTTGCCGTTGATGGTACGGTAGGCAGCACAGCCCGGCCCCGAATAGGTCAGCACGATTGTGCACGCGCCTCCGCGTTTGTTGCATTCGGCCACAGCTCTATTTTCGGCTTCGGCTCTGTTGGGCTGATCGAACGAAAAGCCATAATAAAAGCCGTTTGACCGATCTACAGCTAGGGCGCCGTATTTGGTTTGTACGGGGGCTGGCGCTTTTGCCGGCGATTTTTTGACCTGGGCGATTGAAGTTCCCGTCATAAGGAACTGCACAAGCAATGCCATCAATATTAGTTTATTTATCTTCATACGTGTTGTTTTATTCCGATAAATTTATCAGTCGACAGACTTGAAATCAATACCTACTTTTTGGTATTCTTTTTTGATCCTGATCATCGCGCTGCCTTGGTGGATGAGATGGTTTTTTTATTCGCTATGAGCATTTTTGTCAAAGGGAGTAAGCTACTCTAAGTATTCTTCGTTTTGACTGTAAAGTGACCCCTTTCTCAGGGATGATTGCTTACATTTGATCAAATTCTTTACCATGAAAAAAATTGGATTTTTATCGTTTGGGCATTGGTCCAACCATCCCTCATACCAAACCCGCACCGCAGGCGATACCTTGCTGCAGTCGATAGACCTTGCTGTAGCGGCTGAAGAGATCGGTTTGGATGGTGCCTACTTCCGCGTACATCATTTTGCCAGGCAGCTGGCTTCTCCATTTCCATTGCTTGCCGCAATTGGTGCCAAAACTTCAAAAATCGAAATCGGTACAGGAGTGATTGATATGCGCTATGAAAATCCACTCTATATGGTAGAAGATGCAGGAGCTGCCGATCTGATATCGGGTGGCAGGCTACAACTGGGTATCAGTAGGGGTTCGCCCGAACAGGTGATCGATGGATGGAGGTATTTCGGTTACTCGCCCAATGAGGGAGAGAACGATGCCGACATGGGTAGGCAAAAGGCTTTGGAGTTTTTGGAAAGGCTAAAAGGCGAGGGTTTTGCCCAGCCCAATCCCAATCCGATGTTTCCGAACCCTCCGGGGCTTTTAAGACTCGAACCTTATTCGCAAGGGTTGCGTGAACGCATTTGGTGGGGTGCGGCTTCGAATGCTACCGCGGTATGGGCGGCAGAGAACGGCATGTACCTGCAAAGTTCGACCTTGAAATTTGATGAAAGTGGTAAACCCTTTCATATTCAGCAAGCCGAGCAGATTAGGCTGTATAAAGAAGCCTGGAAGAAAGCAGGTCATGATCGCGAGCCAAGGGTATCGGTGAGCCGTTCGATATTTGCCATCATGAACGAACAGGATAGGTACTATTTTGGCGGACAAGGCAAAGATTCGGACAGTTTCGGCTATATCGAACCTACACAAAGGGCGGTTTTTGGTAAAAGTTATGCCGCAGAACCTGATGTGCTGATCAAGGAATTGGCGCTTGATGAGGCGCTACAGGAAGCAGATACTGTACTATTAACCATTCCAAATACCTTGGGCGTTGATTACAATGTACATGTGCTGTCTTCTATTCTTGAACATGTTGCACCCGCACTAGGTTGGAAATAGGAATGCAGACAGCTTCCAGCTAAAGAGTTTGGAGGACATGGTTAGGCGATAAAGGTTCGTCGCTGATTTTTGCTTAGGGAACTGAAACAAATGTTGTTTGTTTCAGTTCCGTAGGGCTCTTGAGGTTAATTAAATAGTCATTGATGGCTAAACCTCTAAATCGCCCTCTCGTCCAATATCCATTTTTGCACCCGAAATGGCACTGGCGGCCACTTTTAAAAAGGTAACCAATTTGCCTGCTTTGTTATCCCAATAATGGGCTTCTAAGGGAGTTACTTTCAGCACCCTTATATTCGGGTCTTCTTTGCCACCTTCAAACCAGGCCTCTATAATTTTGTTCCAATATTTATCTATCCGACTGCGGTCGCTCGAAATTTCTGCAGTGCCGCTTAGGCTTAAAAAAGCATAGTTTTTAACGTCGGAGTAAAGCAGGCTGGTTTTATTGTTCTGTAAAAGATTTTGGTGCGACTGGCTTGTGGCCGAGATCAAAAACCATATATTTCCTTCATCGTCAACCTCTTGCCGACTCATTGGTACAGCATGGATATACTCGCTTCCTGATTCGTTGGAACAGAGTATTCCAATGTCGATATCATCTATCATTTTCTTCAGTTTCGAGATGGCTTCTTCGTTTTTCAAGTTTTCTACGCTCATGTTTAGGAGGATTGATGTGGCTAATATTTTTGAATTTATAGAACCAGGATTTGAGTGTAACTAAGCTTTAGTTTACGGCTTGGTCAGTGCTTTCCGAGGTTTCTAAGGTTAAAAACATTTAAAACCGGAAATGGTTCTATTCATTGCATGTAAAATTTAAGCCCAGCGAAAAGGGAGGAACCACCAGTAAAGGAAAGTCCATGCAGGAAGGTTATCCTATTTTTGAATTATACAAACGCTAGGAATAAATTCTTTAAAAAGAAAGAAATGTGGCGGCAGCACTTGGAAGTCGGGCAATCCTTAATTTTCAAAAACTTACAAGCTATGTGCCTACTTTTTCATTTCATGATGCAAGCAGACCACTCCCGAACTGAATACTTGTGTTTTAACCAGCTTGAGGGGCTGTTTTGCCTGGATGCCCTCGAAAACTGGAATACCTTCGCCCAAAAGTACCGGATTAACAAATAGCCAGCATTCGTCGATGAGGTTTTCTTTAAGCAAGGCATGGGCCGTACTTGGGCTTCCAAACAACAGGATTTCTCCGCTGGTGTCCTGTTTGATTTTGTGGAGTTCTGCAGCGTAATTTGCTCCGATAACGGTCGTGTTGGCAAATTTTGCCTGATCTAAGGTGTTTGAAAGCACTATTTTGTGCGCGGTTTTGTACCAGGCGGCATGTTCGATGTCGTGTTTGCTTGCCCCAGGCTGGTCGGCGGCGGTAGGCCAGTAGCTTTCCATCATCTCAAAAGTGGTTCGGCCGTAAAGTGCGGTATGGGTTGCGGCAATCCTTTCCGCTACATAGTCGAAAATCTCTTGGTCTACATGAATCCAGTTCATTTCGCCCTTGGTGCCTGCAGCAAAGCCATCCAGTGAGCTATGCATAAATAGTACAATCTTTCCCATGTTTTTTGTGTTTGCTTTGTGTTTGGTACAAATCTCGCATAAATGTAGTAGATTAGATTGGCCTGAAAAAGACAAATTTTGGGGGTGTTCGGGACAAATGTGCTGGTTGCTTTTTTTGCTAATTAAAATAAAAATGCTTCATTCAGGATTTCTTGGATTATTAAGCCTGCCTTCACTTATGCCTAAATTTGCAAGGGGTCAAGATATCCCGTAATTTTGGAGCATCATCCAAAGCACACAAAACCAAAGCACATGTCTCAAATCGAACAATCCTCAGCACCAACGCACAGCCCTTTTGCACAGACTTTTTTTCATGGAACCAAGGCCGACCTTAAAATCGGCGATTACATCGGCCCAGGCTATCCATGCAATTATGACGACAGGAAGCTGAACCATGTGTACGTAGCAGCTACGTTAACGGCAGCCATTTGGGGTGCAGAATTGGCCCAAGGCGATGGCAGACAACGCATCTATTTGGTAGAAGCAACAGGAGCGGTTGAAGACGATCCCAATGTAACCGATAAAAAGTTTCCAGGAAACCCCACGATGTCGTACCGGTCTGTACATCCGTTTAGGGTAATAGGCGAGGTAGCCAGTTGGATAGCACATTCGGAAGAGCAGCTTAAAGCAATGAAAGATGGGCTTGAAAAGCTTAGCGCACAAGGTCTGAACCATATTATAGATTAGCAGAGCTCGCCGCGAAGAAATCAATGGAGCGACTGCTTAAATGTAGCTATCTACCATATAAATCAATTCATCAACATCAAAAGGCTTGGCCAGAAAATCGGTGGCACCGGCCTGTAGAGCAATGTCTTTGCCGTCGGTACTTGCCGAGATAACAATGACCGGGATCGAATGGGTGGCTTGGTTGGCCCTAATGCTTTTCAGCACCTGGTCGCCAGAAAGCACTGGCATCCATAGGTCTAAAATGATCAAGTCGGGATGCTGTGCCTCTAAAATGGACTTTACCTTAAGTGAGTTTGATTCGGGGATAACCTCCAAACCGGTATCTTCCAAAATAAGGGATAGCATATCCAATATGCCTTCGTCGTCGTCACAAATGAGTATCTTTTTATTGTTCATCATCCGCCTTTCCTGTAATAGGTATGGTAAAAGAAAAGGTAGATCCTTTGCCCAGTTCGCTTTCTACCCAGATGGTGCCGCCATGGTTCATGATAATCTGTTGGCAGATGTAGAGACCAATTCCCATGCCTGGAAAACGTTTCTGCACATCGCCACCTCGGTAAAAACGGTCGAATACCATGCGTTGCTCTTCTTGCGAAATCCCTACACCGTAATCAGTAACCGATACTTTTACATAGTCGCTTACGCGCGAAACATAGATGTGCACCTTTTCAGAGTCGGGGGCGTATTTAATGGCGTTCGACACTAGGTTGTTTACCACCTGAACAATGTGGCTTTCATCGCCCATTACCATGGTTTTGGTGCTGCCTTTGAGCTCGAGGATATGCGAGCCGGCCGACTGGGCCAAGGCTTCCAAAGCTTCTTTAAGCATATTGTCGAAATCAAAAGGCTCATGATGGAGTTTGATATTTCCCGATTGGATGCGAGATACATCCAAAAGTTCTTTAATCAGGTTGTTAAGTCTTTCTATGTAATGCGCCACTTTGTTTAGTGTGGTGCTGAATTTTTCGCCGGCCTTTTCTGGATTCATCCGCTGCAATGCCTGAATAAACCCTTTAATGGTTGTAAGGGGCGTTTTAAGTTCGTGGCTGGCAATAGACAGGAAATCGTCTTTGCGCCGCTCTATTTCCCTGCGGTCGGTAATATCTTCAATGGCAAGCAAAATCTGGTCTTTGTACTGTCCCTCCAGTTCTATACGATAGGCGTTTAGCAACATAAGCTTTTTTCCGATGTGTGGAAAATCATGCTCTACCTCAAAATCAATAACCGGATTGTTGGTAGGCAGGATCTTGATCAAAAGCTCTTTGAGCTGCTGGATGTCCCATTGGCCATTGCCAAGCGAGTAAAGGTTCTTGCCGATGGTTTCTTGTCGGCTTACCTTGAAGGTACGCAGAAAATGATCGTTTACGCTGAGCACGTTAAATTCAGGATCGAGTACCAGCAGGCTTTCTCTAACCGTTTGGATGATACTGGCCAAAAAGGCTTCGCTGTCTGCCAGCTCTGCCGTGCGCTCTTTGATCTTCCTTTCCATAAGCTGCTTCTGCTCATGGAGGTCTATCTCTGCCTTTTTTCTTGCGGTAATGTCATTCTGTACACCAATGAAATGGGTTATGCTTCCATCTTTGGCCACAACAGGTGCCATATAAAGCTCGTTCCAAAAGAGGTCGCCATTCTTACGGTAATTGCGGATTTCGATACGGATTTCTTTTCCTTGCTGCACTGCTTTAGCCAGTTCTACACGGGCCGGTTGTGCTCGATCTTGCTGTTGCAGAAACCGGCAGTTATGGCCAATAATCTCGTTTCTGGAATAGCCGGTTATTTTCTCGAATGCCGTATTGCAGAAGATAATCGGATTGTCGGGCTGCATATTGTCGGTAATAATGATACCCGAAACCGAAGAATCAAGCGCCTGAATCAAAATCTCGAGGTTTTCTGCACTGTCTGCTCCATTGAGCGAAAAGATATGCTTGTTGAACTTTGCCACTCTGTTTTGTTAGGTAATGTACTTTTGTAAACTTGGTAAGCCAACCATAACCGATAAGGGTAAATGAATTGGCTTTTAATAATTATTGCCTAATAACGTTAATAGGTACAAATTTGTTTGTTCCTTTTGAAGTGGCTGTTCAAAATCAGGATAGCGGATAGCCATTAAGGGCACTTTTTGTTAAAAGCCGGAACTAGACCAATTTTTGAAAATGACTGGAACGAGTGCCATAAAGATGGCTGTGAATCGAATTTGGACTATAGCCAAATTCAGCTCCAGGTTGTAAAAAACAAAGCGATAGCGGCCGCACCCATGATAAAAAAGGTAATCCATAGTAGGATTTTAGACAGCCAGCCACTTTTGTATTCACCCATGATCTTGTCGCTGGCTGCAATTTTTACAATGAGGAATAGTAGGGGGACGGCAGCTACGCCGTTGATTACGGCCGTATATACCAAGGCCTTTACGGGATCTATCCCTATAAAATTGATGGTTAGCCCAATCAGCGTAGAAACAATGATAACGGTATAAAAGCCGTAGGCCTTTTGGAGTTTGAGGTTAAGGCTGGCGCTCCAGTTAAAAGCCTCGGCAACGGCATAAGCGGCAGAACCCGAAAGCACAGGTACGGCAAGCATGCCCAGCCCGATAATGCCCACCGAAAAGATGAGCTTGGCAAGGTAGCCAGAATGGGCAAAGGAATGTACCAAAGGTTCGAGGGCCTTGGCCGCATCGGCGGCATCCTTAATGTCGGTTACGCCGCTGTTATGCAAAACCGTGGCGCCCACCAAAAGAATGCACCAAGTGGTAAATTCAGAAATGACCATGCCGATGTTGTTATCTTTGCGCATGGCATGGATGTGGGGCCAGCCAATCCTTGGTTTCCCATTCCTCACCAAGCCCTTTTCCTGTTCTTCTTCTACCTCTTGCGAAGCCTGCCAGAAAAACATGTACGGAGTGATGGTGGTACCAAATACCCCCATAATGATAAATAGGAAGTCGAAAGAAAATTCGAAATGCGGTACAACAGTGGCTTTGAGTATCGTAGGCCAGGGCTGGTCAATAATAAATACCGTAATAGGATAGGCGAGCAGGGCCAGCGCCAGCCATTTGAGTATTTTCGAATACACCCGGTAGCTGGTAAAGATTTCGAGCAGGAGAATTGTGGTGGTAAAAAACAGGGTAAGCACCACAAAATGAACTGGCACCAATAGCTGTGCCGCGGCGGCCATTGCCCCAATATCAGCTCCAATATTGATGGTGTTGGCTACTACAACAAGGCTTACCACGGCATAAAGCACTTTTCGGCTATAATGTTCCTTGATAACTGCCGCCAAGCCTTTACCGGTTACCAAGCCTATTCTGGCACAGGCTTCCTGAACGGCGGTCATGAATGGAAGCATGTACAAGGCCGTCCATAATTGCCCATAACCAAACTGTGCGCCTGTTTGCGAGTAGGTGGCTATGCCCGAAGGATCGTCATCGGCCGCACCGGTGGTTAACCCAGGGCCTAAAAGACCAAAGAATTTTTTTATTTTTCTTATTCTGAATTTCGGATGGCGTACAGGCATAGCAGGAAGAAGTTGAGCTAATGGTGAACTAAATATACTATCTAAAATCAACAAGTACAGATATTTCCTTTAAATTAACTTATCCCTGGTTTAAACGGCCTAACTGATTTAGCCTTTTGTTGGGCATTAGCTACATGGGAAAGTTTAAATGATGGCAAACAAAAAAGGTCCTGCGTAAAACAGAACCCTGATGTGTTTTAAAAATAAAGTCGAATGGCTTGGCCTACAACAGCTATTGCTGGTTTTGAAAACCATGGCCAAGCTTGATGTCCTATACTAAATACTAATGTGCTTTATCCCTGGTATCTCTTTTGGCGAAGAAAGTCAAAGAAAAGGCAGTAATTAAGATAACTGCACAAATACTGGCCAAAGTTACGAGCAGAATAAGGCCGTCTGTTGATTGTGGTCCCATAGTTGATTTATTGTTTTGATAGACAAATCTACTAAAACCAGCTTAGCTCCTGAAGAAATTTGTATTTTTTTTAAAATCATGCTTTACAGCCATTCTCTAGCCCCAATGGTATTTAAACCCGGTATTTCTGCAAATGCCCGGCTTGAAATTAAAGAACAGTTACAGGTTTTTAATAATAAAAAATTGGTTATCAATAAATTATGTTACCTTTGGATATAATTTAAATAAAATATAATGCAACAAGGAACAGTAAAATTTTTCAATGAGACAAAAGGTTTTGGATTTATCGTGCCAGCTAACGGCGATGCAGAAATCTTTGTTCATGTTTCAGGTCTAATAGATAGCATTCGTGAGAATGATGCCGTGAGCTACGACGTAGAGCAAGGTAAAAAAGGCCTAAACGCAATTAATGTTAAGATCAGCTAATTAGAATCCTTCATAAATTGGTAAAAGCATCCAGCGTAAAGTTGGATGCTTTTTTTATGGCTTGCATCGAAGAAAAATCGTCGTATATGAAGGTAATTGAGTAACTTGAAGCATGCAGGAAAGCGCAGGTATTTTAGGCTACAAAAAAACTGATCAAGGAATGATGTTTTTCCTTGTCCATCCGGGAGGACCGTTCTTTGCTAAAAAAGATGCGGGTTTCTGGACCATTCCCAAGGGGCTGATCGAAAAGGGCGAAGATCCTTTGCAGGCCGCCATTAGGGAATTTGCCGAAGAAATTGGTTTTGCGCCTCAAGGCAACTTTATTCCCTTGGGAAGCGTTAAACAAAAAGGAGGCAAAATCGTACATGCCTTTGCGCTTGCTTTCGAGTTTGATCCCGCTCAGCTCAAGAGCAATACTTTTACCATCGAATGGCCGCCACATTCGGGTAAAACGGCCACCTTTGCCGAAGTAGACCGTGCCGAATGGTTTGACCTGGCCATGGCACAGGAAAAGATCAATTCTGCACAGGCCGATTTGCTATTGAGGTTGTTGGATAACGAAGCCTAGACCAGTCGATAAACAAAATTGCCCATTTGCACAATATTTCCTGCAAAGTATCGTCTTATAGTAGGAGAGCGTTAATTTGAAAGCGGGAATCGTCTACGGATGGTTCCCGCTTTTTTTGATTTTTTATTTTGCACTGCCATAAGGCTGTCAGTAGCTTGCTTTTATTTAGCGCCATAAACAAGCAATGATGGAAAAACTAGCATTAACAAAATTTGATAAGCCTTATTACACCGCCTCTTCGAAACCCGAGCTTAAGAATTTAATGGCCTGTAGTTATTTGGCTATTGCCGGACAGGGAGACCCGGCCGATAAAGCCTTCCAATCTATTTTGCAGGCGCTTTATAGCGTGGCGTATAGCATTAAGTTCAGCTGCAAGGCTGAAGGCCGGGATTTTGTGGTTGCCAAATTGGAGGGCATATGGAACTTTGATACAAAAAAGTACAAAGATGTAGGCATGGCCGAAGCGCCTTTAAAAGTGCCGCGCAGCGAATGGTATTATCAAATGCTTATCCGCATACCCGATTTTGTAGATTCAGGTATGATCGAGACGGCGAAACTAAAAGTTATGGCGAAAAAGGGATTAGATCTGGTTAAAAACGTCAACCATTTTCAGTTGCCAGCAAGAACCGTTGTGGAAATGATGCACATAGGACCTTTTGCAACTGAACCACAAAGCCTTTTGCAATTGCAACAATTTATAGAAGCCAGGGGCTTTGCGCCTGACGGATTGCACCATGAAGTTTACCTCAGCAACTTCAATACCGTGGCTCCCGAAAAGCTAAAAACCATTTTAAGAGAACCTGTAAAGCCTCTGCGCTAAAAAAAAAATCAGGGCAACACAATATTCGCCTCAAAGAATCGCTTATGTAGATGAGAGCGTTAATTTAAGCGGGAACAGTCTTCGGATCGTTCCCGCTTTCTTTTTG
>JBCNPG010000439.1:0-3501 GCA_039593445.1 Pedobacter sp. | reverse complement strand
CAGCATTTAATCTTACAGTAGCTTCAAAACAACAGATAGAACTGGGAATTAAAGGAACTAACTTTAAAGAAAGTAAGTTAGTTGTCGGTGCCAATGGTACTATCGGACAGGAAGTTGTCAAAAGAATAAACGAGAAGGGGTATCAAGCTATCCGCGTGTCGAGAACCTCTGGAGATTTTCAGGCCGACATCCAGGATAAAAAGAGCCTTGACGAACTATTTGCAAAGATAGGCAGTTTCGATGCCGTAGCCAATGCCTCGGGGTCGGTGGTTTTTAAGGGCGTTGATCAGTTTACTGACGAAGACTTCGCCTTTTCGATAGGCAATAAACTGATGGGGCAAATCAATCTGGTACGTGCGGCCTTGCCCTATATTGCCGATGGAGGTTCTTTTACCCTGATATCGGGCATTTTGTCTGAAGAACCTATTTTGGGTGGCGTAGTTGCCTCTTTGGTTAATAGTGGCGTAGAAGGTTTTGTAAAAGCGGCGGCCTATGAACTTCCAAGAGCCATCCGGATCAATTGCATCAGTCCAACGGTGCTTGCCGAGTCGAAAGGCTATCACGATAGTTTTCCCGGCTTTATTCCGGTTGAAGGCTGGAAAGTTGCTCGAGCCTATGAGCAGGCTATTTTTGGCATAGTTACCGGCAAGGTAATCAAAGTGTATTAGCTTGTTTTTTGGATTTGGCCGAAGAAAGATAATCGTGCCACAACAGCATGGTCGCTAAGGTACGGTAGGGTTGCCAAAGGGATGCAAGCTCCAAAAGAGTTTCGCGCGTGGTTTCTTTGCTTAGTTTTTTGATTTTTTTTAGCGCGTTTACGGCTGCCAGATCGCCAACAGGGAAGATATCGGTGCGTTTCAGCACAAAGATCAGGTAAACGTCTATGGTCCAGTGACCAATGCCTTTAAGCCTCAATAGCCGTTGCCGAACCTCGTCATCAGCCAAGCCTTCCAATTCGGCCAAGTTAAGCGATCCATTGAGCAAGGCTTGAGCCAAGTGTCTTACATAAACTGTTTTTTGTCTGCTGAAATAACAGGCCCGCAATTCTTCGTCGCTCAAAGCCAATACGTTTTCGGGACTTATCGTTCCTATTTTTTCACGCAGTTTGTTGAGTGTGGCTAGTGCCGAAGCCAACGATACCTGCTGTTCGAGGATGATGTGCACCAGCGACTCGAAAGTATTGGGCCGGTTCCACATTGGCGGATAGCCATATTGATCAATCACTTGTGCCAAATCCCGATCGGCTGAAGCTACTTTTTGGCAGAGTGTCTTGAAATTGCTTGCATTGAATGCGGTGCACATGGCTTTGAACTGAAATCGACTACTGAGAGGAAGCCGTTTAGGTTTTTAGAGTTTTTTGTTTGTTCTGCAACATGATGAGCGCTTTTGAGGCTCTTGTTTTACGGGTTTCTTCCTGCTTGGCCGATCCTACCCAATCGCAGTAGCCTTGCTTGTACGACTTGGCCAGGCTTTCGAAAAAAGCACTGGCCTCGCTATTCTGATCCAAAAGGGTTTGCAGCTCCGTTGGTACCCCTTCAATATGTTCTCCTTTTTTAAGCATACACAAAGTTAATTTTAATTTCGACAAGACAAATTGTAGCGAAAGGCACCTGCTGTACGTATAGGAATAAAACAACCTTAAACGAAAACCTAAGCTTTATGAAAAGAAACCACTACTTTTTTGTCTTATTGCTCGTGACCGGGCTATTTGCTTCGTGCAAAAAAAGTGATATCGCGTTTGAAGGCGATCTGGAGCGCAGCTATAAAACTTATACTGCCTTTAAAACTTCGACTAATAATTCTTATCGGTATCAGGTCAGTACCGCATCGTGGACAGGTTATTCAACAGAAACCGTTATCTCTGTAAAAAATGGAAAAGTAGTTAAGCGCGCCTATGTGGCCAAGAATGTAGTTGGTGGCCCAACACCACAAATTACCATCTTGGCGCAATGGATTGAAGAAGAGGGTAGCCTGAATACCCACAGCAATGGCGCGGCGACGTTAACTTTAGATCAGATCTACGAAAAGGCAAGAACAGAATGGCTGCTGAAAAGAAAAGGCGCAAAGACCTCATTGGAGACCAAGAATAACGGGATGATTTCTTCATGCGGCTATGTAGAAGACAACTGCGCCGACGATTGTTTCAACGGAATTTCGATTGCGTTTATAGAAAAACTGCCGGATTAAATTCATTTAAAAGTGTTTTGCCCTTGGGGCATAACTTTGGTTAAAGAGCCTCCTGCGTAATGCAGGGGGCTTTTTGTTGATGAGCTGAGGAAAGAAGACCGCCAATTTTTATTTCTGGTATTTATTTGAAATTAATACTTGGATATTTTTTATAACTTTAGTTCCTGTAATTTATCATCCCAATAATTATATTTTCATTGTCGCTTAACGGCTTCGTTTATGAGCTTACCGCTAAAAACAGGGGATGATCAGGTTTTGCTTCTTTCGCAGTTAAAAGAAGGGGACAGCCATGCTTTTGCCTCGCTTTATCGTTTGTACAGCCACATGTTGCTCAGCAATATCATGCACATGGTGAAAGACCGGGAGGTAGCCAAAGAATTGCTTCAAGACCTTTTTCTGAAGGTCTGGGAAAAAAGAGAAAGCATAGATGTAGAAAAATCGTTCAAATCTTTTTTGTTTACGATAGCCAAAAACAAGGTTTACGATTACCTGCGAAAGGTGGCATTAGACAAAAAACTAACCCGGGAGCTGATTGCCAATACCATAGAAAGTTATAGCCATACAGAAGAGCTGCTCAACTTTAAAGAAAAGAATGCCTGCCTCAATCAGGCCATCGAAGCCCTGTCGCCACAAAGTAGGCAGGTCTATCAATTGTCTAAAATGGAGGGTTTGAGCCATAAGGAAATCAGCGAGCGTTTGGGGATCTCTGTGTCTACCGTCAACAACCATATTGTCAAATCTTCTAAAGCGGTCAGGAATTTCTTGTACCAACATGGCGATCTGGCGGTAACCCTGGCTGTAGTTGCTCTTTTTGATCGGGTTAAATGATTTTTTTAACCTGATTATCAGTTGTTTATATGTTTTTTAAGAATTTCTTCGGATCTGACTAGTTGTTAGTACTTACTAAAACGTATTAGTAGTTATTAACCAGATATATTTATGGATCAAATCGACCTGCTGTTTGCCAAATTCGCCAAGAACGAATGCAGTGCCCAGGAATTGGAGTACCTGTTGCAATATTTTGCTGATGGCAATGATGAAACGGCCCTCAAAAGAAATATAAAGAAGCAGCTCGGTCAGGCCTATCAATCGAACAGCCAGTTGGATATGATGGTTGAAGAGGTGTTTGAAAACATCAAGGAAAGAATCGGAAACCAAACCCCGGTAAAGTTAAGGCCCAAATTCGCGATTTACCGTTATGCGGCGGCCGCGGTCATTGTGCTCTGTGCTTCAGTTGGGCTGTGGTACTATTTTTCTTCTCCAGCCTTTAAAAAACAAGAACAGGTAGCCAATAGCCCCATTATGCCTGGTGGC
>JBCNPG010000438.1:0-3505 GCA_039593445.1 Pedobacter sp. | reverse complement strand
TATATTGGCAGCAATATTCCGAAGTTCACCTATGGCCTGAACCTGAACGGATCGTACAAGGGCTTCGACCTTTCGGTGCTGTTTCAAGGAGTACAGGGCATAGATAAATACAACCAACTGAAACAGATTATCGACTATGATACCCGACCATTTAACCAAACTACCGCAGTACTGGGCAGTTGGAACGGTCCGGGCAGTACCAATACCATTCCACGGGTAAGCCAATCAGACAATGGCAGCAGCAAAGTGTCGAGCATTTTTGTGGAAGATGCCTCTTACCTGCGCTTAAAGAACGTTGAACTAGGCTACTCGTTTGGTGATTTGGTGAAGAAATGGAACATCGGCGTACAAAACATCCGCCTCTATGTTTCGGGTCAGAACCTATGGACCAAAACCAAATACACTGGTTTAGATCCAGAAACGGTAGATGCAATCGATTATGGTACCTATCCGCAATCGAAAGCCTTCTTGTTTGGTATCAATGTTAAGTTTTAATTGCTTGAATTATGCATGTCGCCGGTATGAGGCGACATTCATCACCCTAAAAAAATAAAAAGATGAAAAAGAGATATGCATCAGCTTTAGTGGCAGGCCTGATCCTTGTTGCTGGATGTAAAAAAGAACTATATAAAGACCCGATCGGATTGATTACGCCTGATCAGGTGAATACCGACCCAACGGCCAATACCGTTACTTCGTCGGTCACCACTTCTTATCAATTGCTTTCTAATACCCTGAATATCATGGGTACATGGAACTGGGATGCAGGTACGGTTTTTAGGAACGACCTCATTGTGCAGGATGTGGCTTCTGACGATGTCCAAAAGAAATGGAATCCGGATGGCGACCAAGCCTGGATGGACCAGATAGACAATTTTAGCTTCATTGCTACCAACCAGGCCTTTAACGGAATTTGGGTATACGATTATGAAGGAATATCCAGAACAAACATGGCCATCAATTACCTTACCGACGATGCCCTGATTGCAAAAGTTGGGCTGGCCAGCGATTTGAGAAACCGTTCTTTGGGCGAAGTGTATTTTCTGCGTGCCTTCTACTATTTTGATCTGGTAACTAATTTTGGCGATGTACCTGTATTGCTCAAGCCATTAAAAAGCTTTTCTGAAGCTTATGAAGTGGCCAAACGCGTACCTGCCGCACAAGTGTGGGAACAGATCAACAGCGATTTGGCCAAGGCCAGAACCTTATTGCCAAGTGCCAAGTTTAGCAGCACGGCCGAGAAATGGCGCGTTTCTTTGGGCGCAGTTATCGCATTGCAGGCCAAAGCGGCCTTGTATAACCAAAAGTGGACAGATGTCATTACCCATGTAAATGCCTTGCAGACACTAAATTTTTATAGTTTAAACGCCAATTATTTTGATGCGTTTGACCAAACCAAGGAATTTACCGAAAACGAAGACATCTTTGTTTACGATCACCAATCGGGCAAAACGCCTCAAAACGGCAATGGAATCTGCGCGCCATTGGGCTGGGGCTTCTTTGCGCCAACCACCAATTTTATCAATGCTTTCGAAGCTAATGATCCGCGCTTGGGGCTAACGGTCAATGTGCCAAACCAGAATGTATTCAAGCTGCTGGGCGATAAAACCGGTGCAAACAAAGGCAATGATGATGCCGGTAGCAACAAGATCTATATCCGGATGGCTGATGTATTGCTTTGGAAGGCCGAAGCCTTGAACGAAACCAACGATTATGCTGGCGCCATTGCCATCATTAACCAGATTAGGGCCAGGGCCAGAACCAGTACAACCATTACGGGCGGTACGGCACCTGCCGGTACTTTGCCTGATCGTCCGGCTTCTACAGACAGAGCCACGATCAAGAACTGGATTATACAAGAGCGCAGGGTAGAATTAGGCATGGAGGGTCACCGCTTCAACGATTTGAAACGCTGGAAACTGGCTAAATCCGTGCTCACGGCCTTAGGCAAGAACTTCCAGGATAAAAACTATGTTTATCCGATCCCTCAGGGAGACATCGATAAATCGGGCGGAACAATTACGCAAAACCCAGGTTATTAATATGACGATTGACGAATTACGATTGCCGAATGTTTCGATGGCAAGTCGCCTTCAATTCGTAATTCGTCAATCTAAAATCCAAAATTAAGTTTGCGGTTTGAGGTCGAACAATAGTTTCTCAATCTAAAATCGTTAAGCTAAAATCCAAAAATCCATGAAAGATATTGCCCAACGTTTTGTTCAAAATCCTTTACTGGCGCCAACCGATTTAAAGCCCAGTACCGAGGGCTTGGAAATTACCTGTTTGCTCAATCCAGGCGTATTTACCTTCGAAGGCAAAACCTGGCTCATTGTTCGCGTGGCCGAAAGACCGGCACAACAGGCAGGCATTATTTCCTTCCCGGTACTTACGGGTGCGGGAATCGAAATTGTTGAAATCGAAGAAAACCATCCCGAGTTGATTGCTACAGACCCAAGGGTAATCAACTACCAACTGGCCGATTATTTAACGACGCTTTCTCACCTGCGCTTGCTCTGTAGCGACGACGGCGTTAATTTTTACGAGCCCGAAGGCTATCCCTTGCTGCAGGGCGAAGGCGAAGATGAGGTTTTTGGAATCGAAGACTGCCGTGTGGCCAAGATCGGCGACACCTATTACCTCACTTTTACCTCGGTATCTGGGCATGGTGTGGCTGTGGGCATGCGCAGCACCAAAGATTGGAAGACCTTTGAGAAGCATGGATTGATTTTGCCTCCGCATAATAAAGACTGTGCTATTTTCGAGGAAAAGATAAATGGCAAATATTATGCTTTGCACCGGCCGAGCAGCGTTGGTTTGGGAGGCAATTACATTTGGATTGCAGAGTCGGAAAACGGCACGCATTGGGGCAAGCACAAATGCATCATCAAAACCCGCAAGGGCAACTGGGATAGTGCAAGGGTAGGCGCAGGTGCGGCGCCCATCAAAACCGATAAGGGCTGGCTGGAAATTTACCATGGCGCCAACGAAAAACACCAATACTGTTTGGGGGCTTTTTTAATGGACCTTAACAATCCCTACCAAGTCATTGCCCAAAGCAACGAACCGATCATGATGCCTTTGGAAGAATATGAGCTGAAAGGCTTTTTCGGACATGTGGTTTTTACCAATGGCCACATTGTCAATGGCGATGAGCTTACGGTTTACTATGGCGCTGCCGACGAATTTGTATGCGCGGCCAAATTTTCAATTCAAGAAATTCTTTCCACTTTAACGTATAACCATGCTGAATAAACTTAAGGCCGAGCTCTCGCATTTTGGCAAGCAGTCGTACAATTTTAGGGTGCTCACGCTAACCAACCTCATTTATAGCATTGTACTGCCCGTAATCGATATTTTTGTGGCAGCCTATGTGATGCGGAGCTCAAACGATCCCACCAAGGTGGTCATTTATCAGTTAACCATTTATACCGGCATTCCCATTACTTTTTTCCTGAATGGATTCTTGCTGAGCAGGATATCGATCAAAACACTCTATTCATTG
>JBCNPG010000437.1:0-3507 GCA_039593445.1 Pedobacter sp. | reverse complement strand
TGCGGGTCGCGTAGAACGTTTTCCCGTTGGCCAGCGCGATCCACGGTGCCTGCTGGTAGAAGATCTCCTGCGCCTGATGTTTAAGGAAGCCGGTGGCGACTTGCCAAACGTAGGCGATGTAATTCCATTGCAAGACAATCAAGGCAATCATTTCCGTGCAGGTGTAACCGGTGTACACGATGAATACATTTCTGTAGATTTGAACCATCCAATGGCTGGAAAAAACCTTATTTTTTCTGGAAAGATCCTAACCGTACGCGAGGCAACTGCCGAAGAATTGAGCCACGGCCACGCACATGGAGCCGATGGACACTCAGGACACTAGGCTTGTCTAACCAACAAAAAGGGCGTTGAAATCATTTCAACGCCCTTTTTTATGAAGTAGTTTTGCTAATTGCGCTTATCGGTTTTGCCACATTTATCGCAAATGCCATAGGCGATCAAGCTGATGGTGTTGGCCGTAAAGCCATCGGGAATGTTGATGGCAGGCACTTTGGTTTCCAAACAATAGATCTTATGGCAGTTGGTACAGTTGAAGTGCAAATGTTCATCATGGTGGTGGTGTGCCGTACAGGCCGACGAGCAGATGGCATAATTGGCCGTACCATTGAAATCGATGATGCGATGCAGGATGCCCTTGTCTTCGTAAGTATTGAGTATGCGATATAAGGTTACCCTGTCTATCTCCTTGCCCAGCTTCTTTTCCAGATCGCGTTGCGAAATAGCAGCTTTGTCGGCGACAATCTCCTCAAGCACGCGCACGCGCTGACGGGTATTTTTGAGCTGGTTTTCCCTTAAAATATCTACAGGATTTCTCTTTTGCATGATCATAGTGCTTTGCCTGCCATTAAACTTATCGGCGGACTATCCATGGCATTGGCCGTGCTTAATTTCAAGGTTCCTTTAATTTTCACTGTTTGGTAAGTGAATTTAATGGGTTCGGTCAGTTCAACCATCACCATAATCGGCACGCCGTTTTTGCCGCAAAAGAAACATTGGTTAATTGGTAGCGTAGAAAGCATAAATTTGCTTTGCTTCATGCCGTCTTTGATCGGCACGATATAACCTTCCAGTTCGAAAGGTTTATTGGCATGTTTTTTTATCTCGTTGCCAAAAATGGCATACATTTCAGTGTCTTTAACGGTTTTAAAGTCAACGCTGCCTATAATGTCCCAGTTTTCTGACATGATCTGGTCGCTAGGGTCGTGTTGCGCCTTGGCTACAAATCCGAAGCCCGTTAACAATAAAAGAATGATGCTTAGTTTTTTCATCTGTGTTTTAGTTTTTGGCAAGTATTTTAGAAATATTAGAACGGTAGGCTTGCAAAGCCGGTATGATAGATGCAAATATACCGATAGTGAGCCCAGCAAGCAAGAGGTAGGCCTCGGTTGGGATAAAAACCAGTCCGCTGAGCTTGGCTTGGTTGCTTTCCTGGTAATGGGCAATCAATTCCAGCGCCAAATGTCCCAGTCCCATGCCAACGATGGTTCCTATAATGGTCAAGATAAGCCCTTCGAGGATAACGATGATAAACAGTTTCGTCCTCGAAGCCCCCAGAGTACGCATAATGGCCAAATCGTAGCTTCTTTCCTTCAGCGAGTTGTAAAGGTTCACAAATACGCTGATGGCCGCGATCAGCATGATCAGGATGGCGAACCATTGCAGGGTGTCTACGCCCACGCCAATCAGCGAAAAAAGACGCGTACTTTCCATAGCTGGCGATGCCGACTGCAGGTTGGTTCCCTGGTTAACCATTCGCGGAAACATGACTACCGACATTGGCGAGCGGTATTGGATGAGCAGCGAGGTAATTTCCCGGTCTTGTATCTCTGCAGCGGGGCTGGGACCAGACTCTTCATGATGCTCGTGCACACCCGCTTTTTCAGGCTCTTCGTGCATTTTCCACACGCTGGCAATATTAGTTAAAATCAAATTGTCGGTTACGTTGCCTTGCGGAGCCAAAATTCCCACTACCTTATAGGCGTGGTCTTTATGCACATCCGAATTGTTAGTCAGGCCATGGGCACCGAAAAAAGTATCGCCAACCTTTAACTTCTCGTTCTTGGCTACGGTAGCGCCAATGGTGGCTTCCAGATCGGCTTTCCAAAATTTGCCATGCTGTACCTTCAGTTTATACAGGCTGATAAAGTTGGTGTCGGTTCCCACAATGCGAACCCCGTTGTAGTTATCGCCCAGGGCCAGTGGCGTAGCGCGCTTTACAAAAGGGTTATGCGCCAGTTCGTTGGCCTCTTTGAGCGGGATGTTGCCCGTTGGGAAGTCGATGTAATAAATGCTGCTTAAAATCAGCTGTAAAGGACTGCCCTTAGCCCCAACTACCAGGTCTATGTCTTTCGAGTTGTTGTTCAGCTTTTCTTCAATTTGGGTTGAAGCCAGCAACAGTATGGTTAAAATACCTGTACCAAAGGCAATGAGCAGGATATTTAAGGCCGATGAAAGCGGTTTAGCTGCTAAACTCTTCCAACTTATTTTAAAAGGGCTCATGTCAGATCGTAGGTATGGGTAAAGGCATCTTTTACTCTTTTGTCGTGCGTGGCTACAATGAGCGTAGCTTGGTTCAAGCCCGATTGTTGCAGCAATAATTCCAGTACCGCTTCGGCGTTTTTGTCGTCGAGGCTCGAAGTAGGTTCATCGGCAATTAACAGGGCCGGCTTATTGATAACGGCCCGCGCAATGGAAATTCTTTGCAATTGTCCCTGGCTTAGCTCATTGGGATAGGCATTTTTCTTATGCTGCATATCCAGCGATTTCAGGACCTCATCTATGCGTTCATGGTTCTCGGGCAGCTTGGCAAAACTTTGGGCCAGCAACAGGTTTTCGGCAATGGTTAGGCTTTTGATGAGGTGTGGCCTCTGGAAAATAATGCCGATCTGCCTGCCCCTAAAACGGTCTAAAGCCTTTGGCGAAAGCTGATAAATCGAAGTGTCGCCTATGCGTACTTCTCCGGCACTAGGTTTTAAGATGCCCGTTAAAATATGCAGCAGGGTGGTTTTGCCACTGCCAGACTGGCCCAGCAATAGCCATTGCTCGCCATCGTTGATCTGCCAGTCTTTAAAACTGAGCTGTTGGTTGCTGTTGTAGCGGTGTGCTACAGCTTGGATTGAAATCATTAGATAAACAAAAAAGGCCATTGAGCCTTCCGTTTACAAAAATAGTATATGCAATTAAATTGCATTAAAAATTATGTAAAGGATTTGCTACTGCCTAAACAAAAAAAATCCCATCGGATTTTAAATCCGATGGGAGGTATGTTTCAAAGCATGGTCGCTTATTTGTACATTTCTTCGCGTTGTTTAGCTACATCACTGTTGTTGATGTACTCGTCGTAAGTCATCAACTTATCGATGATGCCCTTAGGCGTAATTTCGATGATGCGGTTGGCAACCGATTCGGTCAGGGCGTGGTCGCGCGAGGTGAACAGCATGGTGCCTTTAAAATCGTTCATGCCATTATTCAGCGCCGTGATCGATTCGAGGTCCAAGTGGTTGG
>JBCNPG010000436.1:0-3507 GCA_039593445.1 Pedobacter sp. | reverse complement strand
GGTCTACCAATTCGCGATAAGCAGTATAACTTAAACCTTCGTTATCAAAAATATTACCGTAATTAATCATGTTTTAGCTGTAATAAAATAGTTACGCCTCGTTTTTTTAAACTTTCTCATCCGACCTTTGTCTTCCAATTTAGGAAAAACTAAAAAAGAGCAAGATTTAGATGAAAAATAGTATCCGCAAAGTTCTGTTATTGACTTTAGCTATTTGTATTGTAACTGTAAAACTTTCTGCACAAACCAATAATATCGGCAAAATAACCGGCAAAATCGTTGATGCGCAAACCAACGAAACCATTCCTTTCGCTTCGGCCATGCTGATCGACAAAAAAACCAAAAACACCATTAAACTGGTGCAAACCGATGTTGATGGCCTTTTTGCCATTACCAATATCCCAAAAGGCACCTTTACCTTTAAGGCCAGTTATGTAGGCTACCAAACCATGGTACGCGATTCGGTTTCTATTTCCGATGCCGTGAAGGAAATCAATTTGGGTAGCATCAAAATGAAAACCGCCAAAAGCAACGTACTTAATGAAGTAACCGTTACGGCGCCCAAAACCACCATGCAGCTGGGCATCGACAAAAAAGTATTCTCTGTTGACCAAAGTTTGGTAAGCGAGGGCGGTTCTGCATCAGACCTTTTGCAAAACGTACCTTCTGTGCAAACCGATATCGACGGCAATGTAAGCCTCCGTGGCTCATCGGGCGTAAAAGTGCTGATTGATGGCAAGCCTTCGTTAATTGCAGGCGGCGATGTGGCCCAGATCCTCAAATCTATCCCGGCCAGCTCTATCGAAAGTGTTGAGCTCATTACCAATCCCTCAGCCAAATACGATGCCGAAGGTCAATCGGGCATCATCAACATCGTACTTAAGAAAAATAAGAAGCTGGGCTTTAATGGCTCGGTGGCCCTTACCGCAGGCAACCGCAACAACTACAACGCCAATACGAGCATGAGCTTTCAAAACAAGAAAGTAAACCTGTATGGCAACTACAGCTACCGCTATGGCAACCGCAACGGCGGAGGCTACAATAACATCTCATATTTTAACAGCAGCAGCCCAACAGCTTTTGCCAACCAGAATACCGATTCAAAAAACCTGGAAAGAGGCCATAACCTGAAAGCTGGTTTGGATTATTATTTGGCCGAAAAAAGCGTAGTGAGCTTCTCAACCGGGCTTAACATCAGAAACAACGACCAAAATGAGTTTCTATCTATTAACCAGCTAGCGGCCAACCTTAATCCGCTGTCGCTAAGCCACCGATCTAACGACAACAATGGCAAAGGCAACAGCTACGACCTGAATTTGGATTTTTCGCAAAAGTTCAAGAAGCCGCGCGAAGAACTTACGGCCAACATCAGCTTTTCTGAAGGTACCAACGACAATTTCCAAACCTACAATACCAATGTATATAACATCAACGGCAATCCGGTTAGTGGCACACCCGATATCCAGCGCAACGATAGGGATGGCCTGAACCGCAACTACAACGCCCAGCTAGATTATACCCTGCCAGTGGGCAAAAGTGGCAAGATCGAGGCCGGCTACGGCAGTCAGATCCGTATTGCCGAAAGCTCTACCTATGCCGATGTATTGAACCCGGCCAATGGCTCTTACAATTTCAACTATTCGTTGAGCAACGAATTTAACAGCAAAGACCAGGTACACGCCATTTACGTGAACTACCAGAACCAAATCAAAAACTTTGGCTATCAGTTGGGCTTAAGGGGCGAAGATGCCAGCTTGGATACGCATTTGGGTTCGTACGACATCAACTCAAACTTGGCCTACACCCCTGGAAAAGTGGCCTATACCCGTTTGTACCCAAGTGTTTTCCTCACACAGAAATTTAAGGGCGACCAACAGGTACAACTAAGCTATAGCCGCAGGGTAAACAGGCCTCGTGGCTGGGATACCAACCCGTTTCTCGATGTTTCAGACCCATTAAACTATCGCCAGGGCAATGTAAACCTGAAGCCTGAAGACGTACATGCTTTTGAGCTTAGCTACAGCAAATTCTGGAAGAAATTCTCTTTGGTATCATCGGCCTACATGCGCCAAACCAACGACATCATCCAGCGGATCAGAACCGAACCTGATGCCAACGGAATCACCATTAGCACCCCGCAAAACTTAACCCGCAGCATTGCCAGTGGCGTAGAGCTGATTGGCAAGTTCGACCTGCTCAAGGCTTGGAACTTTACCGCCAATGTTAACCTTTACCAAAGCAAGATCGTAGGCGTTCCGGCATTCGGCATCGTCGAAAACTCAGGCTTTAGCTATAACACCAACCTCACCAACAACTTTGTGTTGCCCTATAACATCACCCTGCAGCTCAAAGGCGACTACCGATCGCGCGAGGTCATGGCCCAAGGCATCAGAAAAGCGATGTATGGTATGGATGCAGGTGCCAAATACGATTTCAAAAACAAAAAAGCCAGCTTGAGCCTAAACATCAGGGATGTGTTTGCAACTAGAAAATGGCAGATGACCCAAAATGGCAATACTTCACTAATTGATTTTAGCCGCTACATGCAAGGCACCATGGGCAACCTCACTTTCTCTTACCGTTTTGGCAAAAGCGATTTTGGCTTTAAGAAAAGCAAAAAAGGAGACGAAGAGGGCGGAAGGCCAAATGAAGAATCCTTTTAATTTTTTAGCTTAGTACCTATCTTGAAAATCCTAACACCCCTATTCTTGTTTTTTGCCTGCTGCATGGCTTCTTTCGGTGCCAAAGCGGCCGAAAAAGGTATGATCAGGGGTAAGGTGATTGAGGAGGTGGGTGCTTTGCCTATCCCATTTGCGGTCATAGCCGTTTTTGAAGGCGCAGCCGAACAACCGCTGTCTACCATCCAAAGCGACGAAAACGGAGTGTTCAAATTCGTGAACCTCAAGCCTGCCACTTACCGGCTCAGGGTAAGCTACGTAGGCTTTACCAGCCTTGTGGTCAACGATATCATCATTACCGAAAAGGATTTCGACAAGAACCTGGGCAACCTCAAACTAAGCAGCGAACAAAGCAACCTCAATGAAGTGGTGATTACCGCACCCAAGCCTTTGGTAGAGTTTGGCGCAGATGTGATTACCTACAATGTTGGCTCTTCGATATTGGCCGAAGGAAGCACCGCAACAGACATCCTCAAAAACGTACCCATGGTACAGGTAGACATTGATGGCAATGCAACCATAGCAGGCAAAAGAAGCACCCGCGTTTTTATTGACGGCAAGCCTTCTGATTACATGACTTCCAACATTACCGACCTGCTTAATGTATTGCCTTCTGATGCCATCGAGAAAATAGAGGTCATGACCAACCCACCTTCAAAATACTCCGGCGATGGCGAGGGAATCCTCAACATAGTCATGAAAAAAGGCTTCAAAGTTGGCTTTAATGGCAACATAGGCATAACCGCTGGCCTGCAGGGCAATACCAACACCAATGCCAATGCTTCCTATCGCGGCAAAAACTACAACCTGAATGGCAGCGCAGCCTATA
>JBCNPG010000435.1:0-3508 GCA_039593445.1 Pedobacter sp. | reverse complement strand
CTAGTTACCTCGAAAAACTGCCGGCCGATTTAAAGGTTTTTGTAGAAGTAAGGCACCCCGATTGGTTCAAAGGCGAAGCAAGAAAAGAATTGTTCAGCCTGTTGGCCAGCTTAGGCAAGGGAGCCGCCATTACCGATGCCAGTGGCCGAAGGGACTGCTTACACATGGAATTGCCCACGCCAAATGCTTTTATCCGTTTTGTAGGCAATGGGGGCAAATACCTCGATTCAGACAAGGCTAGGGTTGACGAATGGGTAGTCAGGCTCAAAAGCTGGCTTGAGCAGGGCTTGGAAAACATCTATTTCTTTTTGCATCAGCATGATGAGGCCGATACGCCCTTGATCGCAGATTATACCATACAAGAATTCAATAAACACCTGAAAAGCAAGCTGCCACGCATAAATTTTATTACACAACAAGGAGGATTGTTTTAATCCAGTTTAGTAACTTCACCACATACAATTATTTTTTAACCTAAAAACCAGAACCATGAGTTTAAGAATTGGAGATACAGCACCGAACTTTAAAGCTATAACTTCTATAGGAGAGATAGACTTTTACGATTACCTGGGCGATAGCTGGGGTGTGTTATTTTCGCATCCGGCAGATTATACCCCGGTTTGTACTACGGAATTGGGCAGGACTGCGGCTTTAAGATCCGAATTTGATAAGAGGAATGTGAAAGTTTTGGCTTTGAGTGTCGATTCGGCCGAATCGCATCAGGGCTGGATCAAAGACATTAATGAAACCCAACATACGACCGTCGATTTTCCGATTATAGCCGATCAGGACAGGAAAATTGCAGATGCCTACGATATGATCCACCCCAATGCTTCGGAAACGATGACCGTACGTTCGCTGTTTGTGATTTCGCCCGACAAAAAAGTAAAGCTGATGATTACCTATCCGGCCTCTACGGGAAGAAATTTTACAGAAGTGCTCAGGGTTATCGATTCGCTGCAGCTTACCGCCGAATATAGCGTGGCCACGCCCGCCGATTGGAAAGATGGAGAGGACGTCATCGTAATGAACAGCATCAAAACAGAAGATATCCCGGCCAAGTTTCCGAAGGGGCATCAGGTAATTAAGCCTTATTTGCGTACTACACCCCAACCTAACAAGTAATTTTCAAATAATATTTCTTTTTGAATTTTTTGTAATTAACTTTAATTCAGTAACTATTTAATAATCATCTTATACAATTACACAATTTTTATGAGTACCGGAAAAGTAAAGTGGTTTAATACCCAAAAAGGTTATGGATTTATCATCTATGACGGAAACAAAGAAATTTTTGTTCACTTTAAAGATGTTGTGGGAGGAATAGATGCGATTAAAGAGAATGATGAGGTAGAATTTGAAACCGCTGAAGGCAAAAAAGGTTTACAAGCAGTAAACGTTAAAAAAGTCTAATCTGGTCTAAAAAATTTTTACATAAAAAGCCTCCCGATTTTTATCGGGAGGCTTTTGTTTTTAGCTCAAACTGTTCGTAAATCGGGTTTCGTAGTCTTTGAGTTGCTGTTTGAGCGTTTTATTCAGGTCTATTTGCTTGTGGTCTTCTGTAATTCTGTCCAGGCTCTGCAATACATACATTCCTCTTCTGATGTCGTTGATAAAAGCCCGTTGCTCTTCTGGTTTCAACGATAGGATGTATTCGAATTCCTGGGTCAGAAAATTGCTGGTCTGTTTTGCAATTTGCGTAGCCCGTTGGTTATGGTTAACCAGGTAAAGGTTTTGGACCAAAGAAACCTTGTTGAGCGTATCCATAATGGTATAGTTCCTCAAAGGAAGTTCCTTCAGGCTTTTGTTGATGACTTCCGTGGCTTGGGCCATGCTGTTTTCGCGGATGAGGTTTGCGCTTAAGGTGTTGGCGTAAGCCCAAGTGCCCTGCAATACCCTTCTGCTTTCCGGATCGATGTATTTCGCTTTTTTATAGCCACTCAGTTCAAAGTTTTTGTAGTGCTTAAATGCCAATTGGTTGTTCGTTTGTTCGGTTTTGTCGGCGTTAGGGTCGGTATTGGGCTTTAATGGCAGCAAACGGTAGGCATAACCTTCCATGTAAAGGTATTTGTCTAAACCGATATAAGTATCTTCCGAAACGGAAGTCGCAAAGTAGATCGGTCTTTTCCATTGGTTGTGCACAATGATATCGAACATGGCCAAATCGCTTTTCAAGGCATAGTTTTTCTTGAACTCCCATTCCATTTGCGATGCGATTTTATCCTTTTCGGCCGGGGCTACGGTTTTGGTGGCCAGAATCTGCGCAGGATCTATTTTAAGCTTTAGTTTTTGCGTGGGCAGGAAATTCTCATAAGTGCCATCGTTCAATTGTACTTTATCTTCTTTGCTGTCTGAAGTCAGCACGCCCAATAGATCCGATAGTTCAACACTGTCTTTAATGCCATAATCTACATAGGGGAGGTAATCTCTTACGCCTTCCTTGTATTGGTTATGTACCATGCTAATTGGCAATGGGGCAGAAAGGTGCTGCTGTTTTTTCATTTGGTCTAAAAAGGCTTCCGAACCTAAAAACTGTAGGCAAACTACTCTCACATCGGTTCGAATGCCTTCTACTTCCTGCGCATACCAAAGCGGATAGGTATCGTTATCGGCATTGGTAAACAGAATGGCATTGGGTTCGCAACTGTTCAGGTAGTTTTTGGCCATATCCAAAGCAGTGGTTTTGCCACTTCGGTTATGGTCGTCCCAGCCACGGGTAGCCATGAGTACGGGGGCCGCCAGCATGCATAGTGAAGTGGCAATGGCTAGGCTTAGCTTGTTTGAAGCCATACGAGCCAAGAGGTCTTTTACCGCCAATACACCAATGCCCATTAAAATAGCGAAGGCATAAAAAGAGCCTACATAGGCATAGTCGCGTTCGCGTACCTGCAAAGGATCTTGGTTAATATAAAGGATAATGGCCAAACCGGTACAGAAGAACAGCAACGCCACTACCAAACTGTCTTTTTTGTTTTTGCGGTAAAGATATGCCATGCCTAAAAGGCCCAATATCAATGGCAAACCATAAAACAAGTTGTATCCCGGATTTTCCTTAATGCTTGGTGGCAGCTTATCCTGATTGCCCAAATGGAGCGCATCGATCGGCTTGATACCACTTAACCAATTGCCTTGGTGGATGGCACCTTGTCCTTGTTCGTCGTTTTGGCGGCCTACAAAGTTCCAGGCAAAATAACGCCAGTACATAAAGCCCATCTGGTAGCTGTTCATAAAACTCATGTTTTGCCAGAACGTTGGTGTTTGTCCTTCGGGAAGCCCCATCCAGCTTTGGTAAAAATTCACATGGCTGGGTTTATCGCTATAGGTGCGTGGCAAAAAAGTGTTATTGTCGTAAATGCGCTTGTAGGTTTTGCCGCTTTCTTCGTAGGTTTTATCGCCCTTGCGGTAGGTTATGCCGGTTTCCTTGGTCTCTACAGGCTTCGAATTGTAGAACTGGCCATATAGTAGGGGCTTATCTTCGTATTGTTGCCTGCTTAAATAGCTGAATAAC
>JBCNPG010000434.1:0-3511 GCA_039593445.1 Pedobacter sp. | reverse complement strand
ACACTATCTAGGAAATTGGGGACGTGTGCGACGTTTATTTTTCCTTTTGGTGCTGGCAGGTAGCTGAATATGATCGGAATAAGGCAAAGGCAGATGAGCCAGGTAAACATGACGTTGAGTGCGGCCACGCTGCCAAACTGCATCAAAAGCTCGCTGCCGGTAAAGTACAAAACCCCGAAGCCAATGGCTGCGGTTACGTTGGCAATGAGGGTGGTTACGGCAATCCGCTCGATGGTAACGGCCCAGGCCTGTTGTTTGTCGCCGTGTTTTTTAAGTTCGTTGTGGTATTTGTTAAGGAGCAGAATGCTGTTCGGAATGCCGATGATTACGATCAATGGCGGAATTAGTCCGGTGAGGATGGTGATTTCATAACCAAACAGCACCAAAGTGCCGATGCTCCAGATTACGCCCATGATGACCACCAAAATCGGGAAAAAGACTGCATAAAAACTCCTGAAGAAAATCAGTAGAATCAATGCCGACACCAAAATAGAAAGGCCCAAAAAAAGCACAAACTCGTTCGAAACCAATTTGCTGGTAGCCGTTCTGATGTAGGGCAATCCTGATAGATGAACCTGTATGCCTGTACTTTTGCTAAACGCTTCGGCTTTCGCTTCGATTTCTTTCAGCACCGGATTTCTGGCAGCTGAATTCAGTATTTTTTGGTCGAAGGTAATGGCCATCAGGGTGGCATTGGTTTTTTTATTTAGCAACAGGCCATCGTAAAAAGGCATAGCCTGTAAGCGAGCCTTGAGCGAATCCATTTCGGCATCGCTCTTGACCAGTCCGTTGGGAATCGGCTTTGCCACAAACTTCTGGTTTACGGTATCTTTTTGCAGTTCGAACAGTTTGCCTATAGATAAAACTCCTTTGATGCCTTGCAGGTGCTGGATGTCTTGCGAAAGCTGCGCCCATTGGTTGTAATTCTCTTTTTTGTAGATATCAGCATTTTGAATGCCCAACACCATGATGCTGCCATCTTCTCCAAACTGCTTTTTAAAAGCGTTATACTTGATGAAAACCGAATCGGTAAGGGGTAAAATCTTGCTTCCGGCATAAGAAAGTTTAAGATTGCGGGCGTGCCAGGCCATGAAAACCGTTGCAACAAGGAAGAAAAGAATAAGGACGATCCTGTTTTGAAGTATAGCTCTTGAGAGTTTAGCCCACATAATCAAACTGCTTTTTAAAAAAGTAAAGAAACTAATAAAAATGGCGTATTGCAAAAACAGCCCTATTTTTTATGCTACATTAACATCAGAATGCCACAATTGTTTGTTTGCAAAAGGCGGGAGGCTTCCGATGTCGCGATTTTGGTGTATTTTAGTAGCAGATGAATAAATTGCTGCAGAGTTTTGGTTATGCCTTTAAGGGATTGGCCTATGCCTTTCGGAGCCAGCTGAATTTTAAGCTTCACTGTGTGGCCACGGCATTGGTGGTTGCCCTTGGCTTATATGTGCAATTGTCGGTTGCCGAGTGGTTGTGGATTTCGCTGGCTATTGCCCTGGTTTTGGCCGCCGAGCTGTTTAATACCGCCCTAGAAGCATTGGTCGATCTGGTTTCGCCCAACTGGAATGAGCAGGCGGGCAGGGTTAAAGATGTGGCTGCCGCGGCCGTATTGTTAGTGGCCTTGTTGGCTTTGGCCATTGGCTTGTTTATCTTTGTGCCCAAGTTGAGCTAAGATGTTGCATAAAATTAGAGGAATAGTGCTGAAGACCACGCTTTACAGCGAAAGTAGCGTGATTGTCCAGGTGTTTACCGATAAGTTCGGCATCCAGTCTTACCTGATTAACGGCGTAAAAAAGCCGAGGGCCAAAATCCCCATGAATGTGCTGCAGCCGTTGCACTTGCTTGATATGGTGGTATACCACAAAGCAAATACGCAGCTGCAGCGGGTGGCCGAAGCGAGGCCTTCGCCGGTATTCCGGACCATCCCTTATGAGGTTGTGAAGAATACGATTGTCCAGTTTTTGAACGAAGTCCTCTACAAAAGCATCCGCCAGCAGCATACCGACGAAAACCTGTTCGATTTTATTTACAATGCCCTAAGCTGGTTCGATGAACATGAAGAGCCGAGCGCCAATTTCCATTTGGCATTTTTATTAAAGCTTTCCAAATTTTTGGGTTTTGCGCCCCATGGGCAGACCCGAAACGACCAAAAATATTTCGATTTGCAGGAGGGAGAGTTCACTTCTTTGATCCCGGTGCATCCCAATTTCATCGCAAAAACGGAGGCCGATTATTTTTTGGCGCTCTTTGCCACGCCATTCGAAAAAATAAATGAAATTAAATTAAATAATGCCACGAGGAGGTTTCTGCTGGATAAGATATTGATTTTCTATGCGTTGCATACCGCTTCTTTTGGACAGATCAAATCACATCAGGTGCTGGAAGAAGTACTTTCTTAATTTTTTTTAAATTTTTTTTGGAAAACTATAATAACGCGCTATATTTGCAATCCCAAAACGAAGCAACGCAGGTTGCAAAGTTGAAAGGAAAAACCCAAAAGGCGATGCTGGTTCAGGCATTCCGATTGAAATCGGAAGGGTCGCAAAAGCAAAGCCAGAACCAAAAGGGAGATTAGCTCAGCTGGTTCAGAGCACCTGCCTTACAAGCAGGGGGTCACTGGTTCGAACCCAGTATCTCCCACGAAAAGAAAGCCTTCAGATTAATTCTGAGGGCTTTTTTGTTTGATCAGCAAGCGACGAGTTGCCACAGAGATTTCTATATTTGGCCTTTCAATTGATGCCAAGCTTATCGAATGTCCAAATTTATCGAACCCTATAATCCAGCGTGGAGAACCGAATTTGAAAAAATTCATAGCGTTATCAAAGCCGAGCTTCATGATTTGGATATAGCCGTTCAGCATGTAGGGAGCACCTCAATACCTGGACTGGTTGCAAAACCCATTTTAGACATCGATATTATTTTAACAGACAAGGATTTGTTGGGCAATGTGGCCCAAAGGCTAGAAGACCTAGGCTACAAATCGATGGGCGAGCAGGGAATTGCCGGACGCTTTGCCTTTAAACAGATTTCTGAATTTGTGCCCTTAACTTTTCCCCGAGGTAAATGGCAGGCACACCACCTTTATGTTTGTTACGCAGATAGTCTGTCTTTGAAAAACCATTTATTGTTTCGAGAGGCACTTCTTAATGATCAAAACTTGCTTGAAAGCTATTCGCAATTGAAGGAAGCGTTAACAGACGACCCCAAAATAACCAAAGAGGCATATTGGAAGCAAAAAACAGCTTTTATCGTGTCTGTTTTGGATAAAATGGGGCTTAGTGCAACAGAACTGGATGAAATAACCAAGGCCAACAGCTAAATTTCAAAGGATGGGTTAGCGATATGGTTGGCTTTATTTGTCCAAATGCTTTAAACAGGGAATTAATATATTGTTCTACAAACAACAATTAAATGGGCACATTAAAAGAAGATATTAAAGTTCAGACGTATTGGATTATCAGTGCATTTGCCACCGACAAGCTTAGGCTTGACTTTAGCTTGGATA
>JBCNPG010000433.1:0-3522 GCA_039593445.1 Pedobacter sp. | reverse complement strand
GAACAAATGACCAATGAACTAATGATTAATGACCGATCACTTACCCAAAGCAAGTTTAATCTGCTCGCGATTGGGCTTTGATACCGGCACTTTTTGCCCATTGTCGAGCAAAAGCGTACCGCCATCTTCCTTGAGCCAGCTTTTGACATAGGCCGGATTAACCAAGTGGCTTTGGTGCACCCGCAGAAATCCATAGGGCTTTAGCAAATCGGCATACTCTTTCAGCGATTTCGAAATCAGGATGTTCTCGCTAGTCAGTACAAAATTGGTATAGTTGTCGTCGGCCTCACACCGAATGATATCGTTTATTTTAACATACCTGATTTCGCTTTGCTGGGGCAGGGCAATTTTCAAATCGGTGACCAAAGGGATATCTTTTGGCGCATCTGCTTGGACAACTTTAATTGGTGGCGCATGGCGCGGATCCTGAAAGCCCCTCGGCTCTGGATAAACCACAACGGGGATTTTTGGCGCGCCGGTTCGCCTGGCCAAATACACTCCCAAGAAAACAACTCCACCAAACAATAGCGCACAAAAGACACTTGCAACTAAAAGGAGGATAATTTCGGGCGTACCAAGGTTTAACATAGGGCTAAAGTTAATCAACAAATTCTAATATGCTTACCTATTTCGATCAACGAGTCGCCTAAGCAAGAAAACAATTCCACCGATAAAAAAAGCCGAAACAAGCGTAATCAAAATAATTTCGGGCGTACCTAAGTTTAACATCTGTATTTAGTTTTAACATCGCATCCTCCATTGGATTTGACAGCTCAAAATTAAAGCGTAACGCCTGCGGCAAAAGCCCTACCGAGTATTTCGCCACATCGGATGAGTATTTGTAGGGTATTTCAGTTGGCAGTTATGAGTTGCGAGTTGACAGTTGTGAGTTGACAGCTAGCGGTCGCGCTTCTCAGTTGACAGTTGCGAGTTGACAGTTAACAGTTTTCCATTTGCAGTTGACGGCCCAGCTATTGCTACCTACCATTCCCCTCCCATGGAGGGGTGCCCAAAGGGCGGGGTGGCTAACCATTGAGCAACTTACCATTAACCTACTTCCCAAGTGCCGATTTGATGCTTTCGCGATTGGGTTTCGATACCGGAATTTTGTGCCCATTGTTGAGCAAGAGCGTACCACCATCCTCCTTGAGCCAACTCTTTACATAGGCCGGGTTAACCAAGTGGCTTTGGTGTACCCGCAAAAATCCGTAGGGCTTTAACAAATCGGCATATTCCTTGAGCGATTTCGAAATCAGGATTTTATCGGCATTGGCCAGAAAAAAGAAAGTGTAATTGTTTGACGATTCGCAACGCACCACTTCATTTATGGCTACATACATGATTTCGTTGAGCTGTGGCAAGGCTATTTTGGGTGAAGAAAAATCGGTTCTTTTGAGCTGTTGGAGCAAAAAACCAAGCTGGTTGTTTGCCGTTTTATGTTTGATGCGGTCGGCCGCCTTGTTTACGGCCAGCACCAGTTCGTCGGGGTTTACAGGTTTGAGCAGGTAATCGAGCGCCGCAAACTTTACCGCCTGGATGCCATACTGATCGTACGCTGTGACAAAAATCACTTCAAAAGATTTCTCAGGCAACAGGTTCAGCAAATCGAACCCCGATTGCTTGCCCATTTGTATGTCGAGGAAAAGCAAGTCGGGCTGGTGCAATTGTACAAGCTCAACGGCCTCCTCTATTTTATGGCTGGCCGCTACAATAGTTACCATCGGACAATAGGTGGCCAGCAAGGCCTGCAGGTTTTGCAGGTTAGCCTTTTCATCATCAACTAAAATTGCCCTCATTTTATAGCCATTGGGTTAAGGTTATCGTAATTGTGGTATGCTTGGCCTGGCCATCTAGGTGCAGCACAAAAGGTGTTTGTTTGTAAATGGTGTTTAGCAAAGCTATTCTATTTTTGCTCAGTTGCAAACCTAAACCATCGTAACTTTTGGTCGTATCGAAACCTTGGCCATTATCCCTTACCGTTAAAACAAGGTCTTTATTTTGCTTCGTGAATTCGATGCTGATCTGACCTGCCTCCTCCATTTCGGCAATGCCATGTTTTACGGCATTTTCTACAAAGGGTTGCAGCAACATGGCCGGGATTTCTACATCTGCGATAACCAATTGCGGATCAATGTTGATTTGATAGGCAAAGCCAAAGCGCAATTGTTCCATTTGCAAATAATCATCCAGCAGTGCTTTTTCATCGGCCAAACTGATGAGCTCCTTATTGTCGAGCACGTTGCGGGTCAACCTGGCAAATTTGGCCAAATAACGGTTGGCATCGTCGGTTTTATGCTGGTTCATCAGGTTTTGGATGCCGGCTAAAGCATTGAACAAGAAATGCGGGTTAAGTTGCGACCGTACCGTTGCCAGCTGTGTTTTTGCCAATTCTTTTTGTTGCTGTTCGGCCAGCAACTTCCTTTTGTTCTTTCTTTTGATGGTCACTATAATCACGGCAAATAACAGCAGCAACATTAAGAACACCAACCCGGCATACAAGCCAATCTCTTTGTTGCTCAGCGCAGGTTTTCGCATCTCGAAATTGATTTTCACGGCATTTTCAATTTTATGGACATCTATTTTTCCTACTCGTGGAAAGATGACGATTTCATACTTGCCCGGCTTTAAAAAATTTTTGATGTCTAAATGCGTAGTCAGGTTGCCATAGGTGTCTGCTATCCAATTCTGGTTATCGAGCAAGGTCGTCTCTACATTATCACCTTCTTGGCGCTTGATTAAGATTTGGTACAAAAAGATATTTTCTGTAGGACCAATCATAATCTCGGCATAGCTGCGCTTGGCATCCATCGGCACCAAATGGCCTTGGACATCCAGGTTCACCCCCTCGCTTTGCTTTGTAACAATAGTTGTGGTTGTAGTAATCGTATCGTTTTCTACTTTCTTTTCGACTACCGGCTTTTCGTTTGCCCTTATTTCTTTAATCAATTGTGCCGAAATAAGGCTAACTGGATTTAACTTTTTATTATAAATAATCGTTTCCCTGCCATTGGCCCTATCGCCAACTTTATAGGCAATCAATACCAGCTTTTTGTTGGCGACATCATAGGTTCCCAAATCTGCACTAAACATCCGATTTCCCTCAATTGCGCTTGGCGTTAACTCTTTGGCTAGTACGATAGAGTCGTCGGCAATTATCGAGTAACGATAGTTCTTAAGGCTGTCTTGCGCAATATTCGCTCTTAATTTGATTTGGCGGGCTCCCTCCAAGTAGAAAAAGAAGGTTTTGGGCTTAGCCGGGTAAATCAGCATCTCCGATGCTTTTTGGGTGGCGCTATCAGCCGACAAAAAAATGGGCTCAGCACTCTCATTGTAACCCAGGACCATGATATTGATGTAATTTTGGTAATGCCCCGGAAAAGGGTTTAGCGTAACCGATTTCATACCGCCTATTTGTCCAAAACAGAATGAGGCGATGAATAGCAGGATAATGGTAAGATAGTTCTTCATAGTTTTCAAGTTTAAGTTTCCTCAAACCTGCGGGTAATTTGGCTTTTAAAAAAA
>JBCNPG010000432.1:0-3530 GCA_039593445.1 Pedobacter sp. | reverse complement strand
CAATCTTTCGGCTCGAAAATAAACTTACCGGCCTCAAAGTTGATGGGCTTGCCTTTTACAAAGTACGACCGGCCCAAGGTGGTTTCGATCTGGCCAACGCCCATGATGAGTTTGCCATCTTTTTTAAGGAAAGCGAGCGGATTGGTATAGGTGCCCACAGTATCAGTTCCTACTTTGAAACTGTAATCGACAAACAAAGTATCGCCTTTTAATTCCCCGGTAAAAAAACCGTCGTTCTTTGGCTTATCGGCATAATTGATCAGCAATGTACCCGATACTTTGCCAGAAGCCAGTGTATTGAGTTTCAAATCGGCCGATTCGGTTTCGTACTTGGCCTGATAGCAGGTTGCGTTCGTTACATCGTCTTTTTCTTTGGCGGTTTCTTTTTTTCCGCTGTTTTGGCTACAACCAAATGCCAAAACACTCATCGCGATAGCAAGAAGTGATAATTTCTTTTTCATGTTTTTAGGTTTGAGGTGGTTTTTGCTTTTAGAATAGGATGAGAAATTCCGTTCTTTTCCACAAGATAACCAATAAAACACAAAAAAAGTTTGCTTGGCGTGATGCGTAATGCGTAGTGCGTACTGCGTATTGGGATGGCATTCTTCTAAGACTGGATGCAAAACTTAACTCCCTCAATTCCTTAATGGTTTCAAAACAGATATGCCACAGATTGAAGGATTTCTGATGTGATGCGTAGTGGGTATTGTGTATTGCGTATTGCGTACTGAGTATTGCGTACTGAGTATTGGGATGGAATTCTTCTAGAGCTGGCGCGCCAAAGATGCAAAACCTTAATTCTCTCAATTCCTTAATGGTTCCAAAACAAAAATGCCACAGATTGAAGGATTTCTAATGTGATGTGTAGTGGGTATTGTGTATTGAGTATTGAGTATTGCGTATTGCGATAGAACTTCCTCTAAGACTGGATGCAAAACTTAATTCCCTTAATTCCTTAATGGTTCCAAAAACAAAAATGCCACAGTTGAACGGATTAAACATTGCGCTAATCTTTCAATCTGTGACATTAGTTGATTTGAGTAAAGCTGGCGGGTAAGCCAGCTTGGCAAAGCTATTCTACCGCTGCACGGAACATTAGTGCGCCTACGGTTAGGTTGGTACGGCTATCGATCAAAATGGCCGATCCATTGTTGCGGCTATCATCATATAGGTCGAAAGCCAAGGCTGCAGCCGTTTTAATAACGACCCTACCAATATCGTTCAACGCAAAGGCAGAGGCATTGTGTTTTTCCAAGGTGTTAATGTCTACCTTGTAAATCAGCTCCGAAATCTTGCAACGGGTCAGCGTACTGTTATGCTGGATCAAATAGGTCAATTCGGCATCTAAAGGCCTGGTATCCATCCAGCACAGGTCGGCCTCTATCAGTTTCGATTCGTGAGGTACAGCCGAAGCATGCACAATGGTATCTCCCCTGCTTAGGTCAACATTATCCTTTAAATGGATGGTTACCGATTGCCCAGCCAAAGCTTCCTGCAATTCATTGTCGAAAAACTCGATTTTACTGATGGTTGAACGATTGCCCGAAGGCAAAACCACTATTTTGTCGTTTACCTTAAAACTGCCGCTCAATATCCTTCCCGCATAGCCCCGGTAATCGTGCAACTGCTCTGTTTGAGGCCTAATCACCCACTGAACGGGCATACGGGCAGCCTGTTGCTGCTGTTCTTCAGTATTTACCTCCTCTAAAAGCTCGATCAGGCTTTTGCCATCGTACCAAGCCATTTGCCCAGACCGGTGTACAATATTATCGCCTTTTAGCGCACTTACCGGCAGATAGGTCACCTTTTTAAGGTTAAGTTGTAAGGCCAAAGCCTTGTATTTTGTTGCAATGGTGTTAAAAACGGTTTCGCTATAGCCTACCATATCCATTTTGTTGATGGCCACTACCACTTCCTTAATGCCCAGCAACGACACCAGGTAAGTGTGCCTAATGGTCTGTTCTACCACGCCGTTGCGCGCATCGATCAAAATAATGGCTAAATCGGCGGTAGAGGCGCCTGTAACCATATTTCTGGTGTACTGAATATGACCCGGTGTATCGGCAATGATAAACTTACGTTTCTCGGTTTGAAAATATTTATAAGCTACATCAATGGTAATGCCTTGTTCGCGCTCGGCACGCAAGCCATCGGTTAAAATAGCCAGATCGATGGTGCCATCGTCGTTTTTGCGGTTGGCGTTTTGCAGGGCCTCCAACTGGTCGGCCAAAATTGAATTGGTATCGTAAAGCAAACGGCCGATGAGGGTACTTTTGCCATCATCAACACTGCCTGCGGTAAAGAATTTCAGTATGTTCATTTTTTGTTGGATTTGAGATGTGAGATTTGAGATATGAGACGTGAGATATGAGACGTGAGAGGTGAGACAGAAGATATGAGATTGAGAAATTGAAATTCTCAAATCTCATATCTCATATCTTTTGTCTGCCTAGAAATACCCTCCTTTTTTGCGGTCTTCCATAGCGGCTTCAGATACTTTATCGTCCATGCGGGCTCCTCTTTCACTCACTTTCGAATTGCTGATTTCGGCAATGATATCATCAATATGGGTAGCTTCCGACTCGACCGCAGCGGTACAGGTCATATCGCCTACGGTACGGAAACGTACCTTTTTGCTCACGATAACGTCTTCTTCGTCGAGGTTCAAAAATGGCGTAGCGCCCATCAGTTGTCCGTTTCTCACTACACAATCGCGCTGGTGCGCAAAATAGATGCTGGGCAGGGCAATGTTTTCCCTGCGGATATAGTTCCATACATCCAGCTCGGTCCAGTTGCTGATGGGAAAAACCCTCACATTTTCACCTTTGTGGATCTTTCCATTGTAGATGTTCCATAGTTCTGGCCTTTGCCTTTTCGGATCCCATTGGCCAAACTCGTCCCTTACCGAAAAAATACGTTCTTTGGCCCGCGCTTTTTCTTCATCGCGCCTTGCACCGCCGATACAGGCATCAAATCCATGGGCCTGAATGGTATCTAACAGGGTAACCGTCTGCAGGGCGTTTCGGCTCGCATTTTTGCCGGTTTGTTCTACCACCTTGCCTTCGTCGATAGATTGCTGTACGGAACCTACGATCAGTTTTTCGCCGATGCGAGCCACCATTTCATCGCGATATTGGATGGTTTCTATAAAATTATGGCCGGTATCTATGTGTACCAGTGGAAAGGGGAATTTGCCTGGCCTAAAAGCCTTTTCGGCCAAACGCACCAAGGTAATCGAATCCTTTCCTCCAGAAAAGAGCAAGGCTGGCTTCTCGAACTGGCCCGCCACCTCACGCAAAATATGAATGGCTTCGGCCTCCAACTCGTCTAAATAATCTAAATTATACCTACTCATGTTCTTGTGTTTATTGTTTTATTTATTGGTAGATTCTTGTTCTTGCTGTATTGCCTAATTATCCTTGTATTGTTTAATTGCCCCAATGGCCAACCGAGCATTGGAAACTGTAAACTATTTCCCTTTTCCATCTTTAGCGAGTAACGTGAAGACCACATTCCTTTTTCGATTGGTC
>JBCNPG010000431.1:0-3533 GCA_039593445.1 Pedobacter sp. | reverse complement strand
CTATACCATTATTGGCATAGACAAGGATAGTTTTAGCAAATTGGCGGGCACGCCATTTTTCCTAAAGGCACAAAACGTAATGAACGTGGCCCAAACATCGGGCAACAAGGGCTGGAAGGCTTTCGATGGCCTCCGCAACCGCTATTGGCTAAACGAAAACCTCCTCAACAACGTATTTAAAGAACTAAGGGTATTCATTTACGATTACCACCGCAACGGGCTGGACAAGCTGCAAGACAACGTAGCCGATGGCGCCAAAACGATTTTAGGTTTTCTGCCTGCCCTGCAACAGATGGACAAGCAAAAGCTAGGCTCTATATTTCCGAATGTGTACTTTGCCAGCAAGGCCGATGAGATTACAAAGGTTTTGTCTAATTGCCCGCCGCAAGATAAGGTTAAGGCTTACAACCTGCTCAGCGACATCGATCCGGCAAATATCGGAAAATACGAAGCGCTGAAATCTAAATAACAGCTTTTTTCTTTAACAAACAGGGCCCTCAGCTTAACGGCAGGGGGCTTTTTAATTTTTTTTGTTAAAATTTTGTTAAAACATTTTGATTATACGAATATGTTCGTACATTTGAATACGAAAAAATTCGTAGTGTAACAAAATGAGCAACAATAACATCAAACCCACAGAAGGCGAAATGGAAATCCTACAGGTGCTTTGGAAAAAGGGCCACTGTACGGTTCGCGAAGTTCACGAAGACCTGAACAAGAAGGATTCTGGCTATACCACTACTTTGAAACTCATGCAGATTATGCACGAAAAAGGAATGGTTGACCGCGACACCAGTTCGAAAACACATGTATACAGGGCCTTGATCAATCGCGAAAAAACCCAGCAGCAACTGGTGAACAAAATGATCGACAACGTATTCAACGGATCTGCCGCCCGTTTGGTGATGCAGGCCCTAGGCAATAAAACGGCAAGCAAGGAGGAGATAGATTTGATTAAGGAATATTTAAACAAACTTGAAAACAAATAGGCTATGGAAGCTATGATAAATAATCTCGTTAAGGCAATCGGCTGGAGCATTCTCCACTCTTTATGGCAAGGTGCCATTATTTATGCCTTCTTATTTGCGGTATTGATGATTTGGCCCAAAATAAGCGCACGTATCAAGCATAACCTTGCCTTCGGGTCGCTATTTCTGATCTTTGCAAGCTTCTGCTTTACCTTTGGCTCTATCTTCCAATGGCCAAGTACAGGATCTGCAATCAACAACATCGTCATCACGCCTGCTATTTATCAACGCTTAACCGGCATGGCCAACAGCCTGAACGCCAAAACCGAAGCCTATTTTCCGATCGTAGTTATCGTGTATATCATTGGCATCCTCTTCCAACTGGTGGTGCTCTCTTCAAGCTATGCCAAACTCAAAAAGCTGAAACAAGCACACGTAAATGCCATCCCAGCACATTGGAAGCCTATTTTCGAACTGACTTTGGCACAGCTTAAAATCTCAAAAAAAGTTCAGTTCTACCTATCGTCTAAGGTAAACGTACCTGTAGTTATTGGTTTCTTTAAACCAGTAGTACTCTTCCCTATTGCCTTGGCAACCCAATTAGACACACAACAAGTAGAAGCCATCCTGATCCATGAACTGTCGCATATCCGCAGAAACGATTACCTGATCAACCTGGCCAAAACCTTTATAGAAACCTTATTGTTCTTCAATCCGTTTGTATGGCTTACCACCAAATTCATACACATAGAGCGAGAACATGCCTGCGATGACTTGGTGGTTAATTTCACGGGCAGTCCGATAACCTATGCTCATGCCCTCTTGAAGCTTGAGCTGTTAAAAGACAAACAATCGCCTGCTTTGGCACTTGCGGCCACGGGCAACAATCAACATTTGTATCAACGTATTAAAAGAATAACCGCTATGAAGACCAATTACATCAATGCCAAACAGCAGTTTTTCATCCTGACCCTAGCCATTGCAACCGTTGTATCACTAGCCTGGATGAACCCCAGCAAATCGGTAGCCGCCAAACCAAGGAAGGCACCAAGTTTGCTCACCGTAAAAGTTGTGCCTAGCGAAGGCAAACCCCTAAGCAACCACTTAATCGTTGTTTCTGACACCGATACGGCCAAATCGAAAAAGAAAACCGGAAAAATCAGGTACACGACCAACCAAAGTGGCACAGATATCACCTATACTTCGATTGACGAGATGCCAGACAGCATCAAGGCCAGGTTCTTGGAGCTCCAAAAGAAATTCAGTTCTAAAGAATGGAAAGACAAAATGGCCAAAATCGAACTCAACAGCAAAGAATTGGAGAAAAAATTCAATTCTAAAGAGTGGAAAGACAAGATGGCCAAAATAGAGTTCGACAGCAAGGAACTGGAGAAAAAGTTCAATTCGCCGGAATGGAAAGAAAAATTGGCCAAAATCGAACTCAACAACAAAGAGCTGGAGAAAAAATTCAACTCACCAGAATGGAAAGACAAAATGGCTAAAATAGAGCTCAACAGCAAGGAATTGGAGAAAAAATTCAACTCGCCAGAGTGGAAAGACAAAATGGCCAAAATCGAATTCAATAGCAAAGAGCTGGAGAAAAAATTCAATTCTAAAGAGTGGAAGGATAAAATGGCCAAAATAGAATTCGACAGCAAGGAACTGGAGAAAAAGTTCAGCTCGCCAGAGTGGAAAGAAAAAATGCTCAAGATCGAACAGAATGGCAAGGAATTGGAGAAAAAATTCAATTCGCCAGAATGGAAAGAAAAAATGGAGCAATACAGACAGTTGCAGGAATCGCCAGAATACAAAGAACTGAGGAAAAAATACGAAAGCGATCTAGAAGAGCTGAAAAAGAAAAAAGGCATCAAAACCGACAAAACCTTTCTGATGTTCGACAATGGACAAACCGTAAACCTGTCTTTTTTGCCTAACACCAAAGCTTTTGATACCTACTTTGCCTTTGCCACTACCACACCTGTTGTGTTCGACAAAAACAAAACCTTTAAATCCGAAGCCACCCCTGCAACTTTTAAAGAAGCTTTAAAAACCACTTTTAAAATGGAGGGCGACGCCAAATTCAATATTAAACTCGACAACAAATAAAACCTAAGAAGCGCCTATTGGGCGCTTTTTTCTGAAGGGAGATTTAAAACCAAACAAACTTCCGGGGGCAAGAACAGTTTCTTGCCCTTTTTAATTGCCTGTTGTAACATTCTTTGCCAAATCTTGTCTTCTATAAAGATTTACTTTGCTCTATTTTAAAATGTATTGTCAAACCCCTACTTGATCAACGGACCGATCATGCACCTTAACCAAGTGTTCGGCAAAACCAAATTGATAAACGATCTTAACCAGAAGCACTATATATTTATGAAACTATCAACCATTTTATTTACCTCATTGCTTTGCGCAGCCCTATCCGGCAAAGCCCAAGTTACTTCCTTTACGCTCGATAGCGCCAAGTTCAACAAACCATTGATGAAACAACTCGATTCCATTTATAAGGAAGATCAGGACACCCGCGTTGCCTTTATACCCCCTGAGGCGCTGGCGCGCCTTCCC